>JAVCCD010000022.1 GCA_030765665.1 Candidatus Tenebribacter mawsonii
AATCTGAAAGCTGAAACTGATCTAAAGAAATGGCAAACTTATATTGAAGATAAAAAGAAAATTAAAACCAAAAATAAAGAAGAAACTTTTAAAATTGTAAAAAATATGGTCGAAGGATTTGATAATCTTACGGAGACTTTTTCCAATTGTATAGGTTGTCACAATTGCAGTAGTTCCTGTCCGATCTGCTATTGCCGTCAATGTTATTTCGATTCATCAGTAGCAAAACCAAATTCTGATGTTATCATGATGAGAGCAGAAGATAGGGGAGCAGTATCATTACCACTCGATCGTATTATGTTCCATACAGGTAGAATGGCTCACATGAGTCTTTCCTGTGTGAGTTGTGGACTTTGTTCAGATGCCTGCCCCGTAAATATCCCAGTAGCTAAGATATTCAGTTTTGTAGCCAGCCAAACTCAGAAAACTTTTGATTATCAAGCAGGAGCCAGTGCTGGAGATGCTCTTCCTATGAAAGAATACAAATTGGATGAATTAGGAGAACTTGGTGAATTAGTAAAGAGTGCAGAAGCTCAGGAGGGTGGTAATGAGTAGGTTGTTGAAGACTAATAAACCCGTTGAGCAAACTCTCAATGAATTATTAAAATATTTATTGGAATCAAAACAAGTGAGTGCAGTTTTTTCTTTGCGAAAAGTAAACGAGAAAGGTTCTGTAGACTATGGCTTGATTTCTGATATTAACAAATTAGATGAAATCGCACCTTTGCATCCAGTAATGCCTGCTAATGCAGGTCAACTGTTAGGAAGATTCACGCCTATGGGAAAACCTGTAGTTGCTGTTGTCCGTCCTTGCGAATTCAGAGCTTTTGTAGAATTAGCGAAAAGAGAACAAGGTCAGATGGATAACTTTCTATTTATTTCTTATAGCTGTAGCGGTGTTTTCACTCTAAAAGACAATGCAGAAGACAAAATAAAAGGTAAATTAAATGGATATTGGGAAGCTGCGAAAAGTTCTTCAATTCCTGAAGGTGTAAGAAATGTCTGTTGCTCTTGTGAGCAAATTGCTCCTCTAAATTCAGATATCTTTATTTCATTGATTGGAGAAGAGAATGGCAAGATATACTTGAATTCTAAAAAAGCGGAAAAAATGTTGGAGGGATTTGAGATTGAAACTGAACATTCTGAATTCGATCCTGCAATATTAACTGATATCTTAAAAGAAAGAGCAGCAAAAAAGAAAGAATTGTTTTCTAAGATCAATACAAAAGACTCTGGTTTAGATGGGCTGATCGATATTTTTGGAAAATGTATCGGTTGCCATGGCTGTAATACGGTTTGCCCGATCTGTTATTGTACTCTGTGTGATTTTGACTCATTTAATTATGATTACAATACACCTATCATGGAGAAAGAATTAGAAGAAAAAGGAGCTCTTCGTTTACCTCCGGATACTATATTCTTCCACCTTGGAAGACTTTCACACATGAGTTTTTCCTGTGTAGGATGTGGGATGTGTTCAGATGTATGTCCTGCTACAATTCCTGTTGCCGACATTTTCAAGAAAACAGGTGAAGAAACTGCTAGTATGTTCGATTTTATTGCTGGAAGAAGTATAGATGAGGCAATTCCTGTTATGATTTATAAAGAAGAAGAATTTCCTGAATTAGGAGAATGAGATGAATATCGAATATCCAACCCCAGTGTAATAAAAGAAAAAGAAGATTTCACGGGGCAGGCAAGGAATGATGAATGATGAAGGAAAGAAAAAGAAAATATCCAATATCGAACAAGGAATGAAGAATGATGAATGGACACACACCTCCCGGCTAAAGCCGGACTCCTCTCAAGAGGAGATTTTCTCTGTGTTCTCCGTGTTCTCTGTGGTAATATTTTTCGTGTAAATTTGTGTAAATTCGTGGTTTCAAAAAAAGGATAATTATGAAAAAAGAATTCTCACCCAAAATCATCAGTTTCCTGTGTAAATGGTGTTCCTACACTGGTGCTGATCTAGCTGGTATCAACCGTTCTCAATATCCAACAGCTATTTTGCCGATAAAGGTAATGTGCTCAAGCAGAGTAGATCCTGTATTCCTCATAAAGTCTTATTTACGCGGAGCTGATGGTGTGTTGGTCGGTGGTTGACACCCTGGTGATTGTCATTACCAGGTTGGTAATTATCACACACGTCGTCGTATGGCAATAGTAAAAAAGATTTTTGATACACTCGGTTTGGAAAATGACCGTTTACGGCTTACATGGATTTCAGCTTCCGAAGGTAACAAATTTGCTCAAGTTGGAACAGAATTTACAAAACAGATCTTGGAAATTGGAGAAAACCCGACCAAGAAACATATATTTTTATAATAATGTTGGTGTAAAATTTAATTGAGAATAAATATCCAATAACCAACAGGGAATGATGAATGATGAAAGAAAAGAAATTTGATCTGCAAGATAGATTTATTGATTATGCTGTAAGAATAATCAAACTATCAGAAGCATTGCCAAACACGAAAACAGGCAATCATATCAGATCGCAAATTTTAAGATCCGGAACTTCGCCTGCTCCAAATTATGGAGAAGCGCAAAGTGCTGAATCAAAAGCTGATTTCATTCATAAATTGAAAATATCATTAAAAGAATTACGAGAAACAGAAGTTTGGTTAAAGATCATAATAAAATCTGAATTAATAAAACCAAAATTAAACGTTATACCTTTGCTTACAGAAACGGATGAGTTAATTTCGATATTGTTTTCAAGTATAGAAACGGCAAAGAAGAATGAGAAAAATGATTAGTAATATAAGAGTAAATTTGGATATTGGAAATTCCTTGTTCATCAGTTGGAAATTCAGGACAATATCTACAAATAATTATGATAGAAGAAGAATACAAAGCACTTTTTGTGTTCTTTTGGATAAAAATATCGAGGATAATTTATGGGTTTAAAGAGTAGATCGGTAATGGTCGTAGGAGCTGGAATAGCTGGTATTCAGGCTTCTCTTGATCTGGCTGAAATGGGATTGGATGTACATCTGGTAGAAGAATCTGCAACTATTGGTGGGAGAATGCCACAATTGGACAAAACATTTCCAACTAATGATTGTTCCATGTGTATTCTTGCTCCCAAGATGAGTGAATGTGCACGTCATCCTAATATTACAATTCATATCAAATCATCTGTTTTAGACGTTACGGGTAATCCTGGTGATTTTAAAGCAAAGATTGTTGAACATGCTAAATATGTTGATCCCATTAAGTGTGTATCATGTGGTCTTTGTGAAGATAAATGTCCTGTTAAAGTTGACGATGAATTTGATATGGGATTACGTAAAAGGGGAGCAATTTCACGCTCTTTCCTGCAAAGTATTCCTTCTGAATATACAATTGATAAAGATAAGTGTTTATATTTAACGAAAGGTGTTTGCCGAATCTGTGAAAAGGTTTGTCCGGCTGGCGCTATCAATTATGAAGATAAAGATAAAGAAATTGAGTTGAAGGTAGGAGCCGTTATTCTGGCATCTGGTATAGATGCCTTCAATCCAATAGGATTTGGTCACTTTGGTTACAAACGTTACCCGAATGTGGTAACTTCGCTCGATTTTGAAAGAATGCTTTCCGCATCCGGTCCGTTTGGTGGTCACGTCGTACGTGCTTCCGATCATGCCGAACCCAAAAGCATTGCTTTCATTCAATGTGTTGGCTCACGTGATGAAAGTATCGATCATAACTATTGTTCATCTGCTTGCTGTATGTTTGCCATTAAAGAAGCTATCATTGCTAAAGAACATATGAAAGGTTTAGAATCTTCAATCTTCTATATGGATATTCGTGCTTTTGGAAAAGATTTTGATAAATATTATGAAAAAGCAAAGGGTCAATATGGTGTGCAATTTATAAAGTCAAAAGTTTCCGAGATTAGAGAATTGGAAAATGGAAATCTCTCACTGCGACATGTTTTGGAAAATGGAGATATTGAATTTGCAGAATTTGATATGGTTGTACTTTCAGTTGGTTTACAACCCCGAGAGAATATTACTAAACTGGCTAAAAACCTAGATATAAAACTTAATGAATTCGGCTTTTGCCGATCTGATACTTTTGAACCGCTTAAAACAAGCAGAGAAGGAATTTATGTTTGTGGTGCAATGAATGTTCCCCGTGATATACCTGAATCTGTTACAACCGCTTCAGGAGCTGTAGCGGATGCTGTGAAATATCTGAGATTAGATAGACAAGAAATTATTGAGAAAAAAATTCCCGAAAAAGATATAGTTGGTGATCGCCCCAGAGTGGGAACATTTGTCTGCCATTGCGGTATCAATATTGCTGGAGTTGTGGATGTGAAAGATGTTGCAGAATATGCCAAAGATCTGCCAAATGTTGAACATTCTGAAGACTTGATGTATGCCTGCTCTCAAGATTGCATGAATACTATTAAACAGAGGATTGAAGAACACGGTTTGAACCGGATTGTAATAGCTGCCTGCACACCTCGTACTCATGAACCGCTTTTCCGTGAAATGGTAAGTGAAGCCGGATTGAATCCCTATCTTTTTGAAATGGCAAATATTAGAGATCAATGTTCATGGGCTCATATGAATGAACCGGAATTAGCAACTGATAAATCAAAAGATCTGGTAAATATGGGTGTTGCTAAAGCACGAGAACTTACACCTTTGGAACGGCTTCCTATCAAGATCAATCCTAAAGCACTTGTTATAGGTGCTGGCTTAGCAGGTATGACAGCAGCAGAAGCTCTGGCAGATGCCGGACACGAAGTTTTCCTGGTAGAAAAAGAAGCTGAACTGGGTGGAAATCTTAGAAATATTTATTTCGCATTCGATAAAGATCCACAAGAATTATTAGCTGAAAAGATCAAGAATGTATCAGAAAATAAGCTGATCCAACTTTTTAAAAGCACAAAGATCGAGAAGATCGATGGTTATGTAGGCAATTTTGTTACAACATTAAAAACTGAAAAAGATGAACAGATTTTGGAACATGGAATCGTTATTATTGCTACAGGTG
>JAVCCD010000355.1 GCA_030765665.1 Candidatus Tenebribacter mawsonii
CCAACTCCCGAGGAAATCCTATATTACATTTACGCAGTTTTCTACAGTAATATTTACAGAGAGCGTTACGCAGAATTCCTTAAGATAGATTTTCCGCGCGTGCCGTTCACTTCCAACTACCAGCTTTTCCAACAAATGGCAGAGTTAGGCGAGAAAGTTGCCAACCTGCACCTCTTAAAAAGTAGCGAACTCGATACACCTATTTCCCGCTATCAAGGTAGTGGGGAAGATAACAAGATCGATAAACCAATATATAATGAAACCGAGAAGAGAGTTTATATAAATTCAGAAAAATATTTCGATAACGTGGAACCGGAAGTTTGGAATTACCAGATCGGTGGTTACCAGGTTCTGCATAAATATATTAAAGACCGCAAAGGCCGCAACATGGATGATCCGCGTCATTATTGCCGGGTTGTGTCAGCACTTTCTAAAACCATAGAATATCAGAAAAAGATTGATAAGATTTATGAGGACGTGGAAAAAGGGATTGTGGAATTTATATAAAGGGAGTGATTATGGTAGCAGCAGTTACGTGTGATATAATTAAATCAAGGCAATATTCTAATAATGATAGAGGCACTGTAAATGATCTTATCAAATCTGCTTTTGAAGAGACAATAGAGCTTTTGCCGGATGCCAAAGCAGATAAATTTTCCTTCAGTATTATTCAAGGAGATGAGTTTCAGTTTATTTTACAAAATCCGACTCTGGCTTATAAATTTGTGGTTTTCTATCGGATCATTTTATCTCTAAAAGATTTGAACCCGAAATTCCGTGCAGGCATTGGAATTGGAGAAGTTGCTGTTTCCGGTGATATTTCCTACAAAATGGATGGCTCAGCTTTTCATCATTCCAGGGATGCAATGCAAAAGCTTCTTAAACCAAAGTTCAAAAACAGAATTACCAGTATTATTAGCGGGAGAAAAGAACTTGATGCTCAGTTTGAGATCATAGCTATGTATAATGATTTTATTGAGCAACACTGGTCGGAAAAGCAGATGCAATCAATATTTCTTTATACAAAATATAACTCATTTGAGAAAGCTGCCGAACAATCTAAAGTGTCATATCAAGCTCTGCAACAGAGATTTAATTTTTCCGGATACAAACAATTGGATGTGGGATGTATTGAATTCTCGGACATAATTTATACAAGGTTACAACTTTGAAAATACCTCATACAAGGTTACAGCCTTGTAATGATAGAAAACAACATTGCAACCTTGTGTTCTGATGGATTGAATGAGAAAAAAATAGAAGTGTGAAGGTATTATCAACGACTCCCTGTTTAGGGATACATTTGGAACAGTTCCCTTTTTAGAGATACATCGTTAATGTAATCCCTTTTTGGGATTAAAGGTTACAACCTTGAAAGGTCTTTTTAAAGGCTCAAACTGAGAAATTATGATTTTAAAAGTTACAACCTTGATATTAATGATTGATGATTAAAATTGATAATCATCCAGTAGAAGATAAAAAGGATATTTTATGATCTGGAAATTACTATTGGCACATGTATTGGCAGATTTTATATTACAGACAAAGAAGTTGGCAATCGGTAAGTTGGTATTTAAGAATAACTTTTTACACTGCTTGATTCTTCTTATTATATCTTCTGTTTTTTTTATGAATCAACTCTCAGTTAAATTACTACTTATGATAATTACAATTACGATATTTCATGGGTTTATTGATTATGGAAAGGCGTTTGTAGAAAAGAAAGCAGAAGGAAAGTGGAATTGGTTTCTTTTTACGGTCGATCAATTCCTACATCTTCTATTTATAATCTTGAGCATTGGACTTTTTTACCCTTTAGTTATTGAATCCTATTTAGCGATTTTTACGGATATTGTTAATTCGATAGCTATTTTTAAAATCGCTGTTTTCTTTTGTATTATATCATTTGGGGGCAGCTATTTTACAGCATCTATATGTAAAGGATTCAATCCTAACAAGAAAATTGAAGAATCAAAAGTAGAAAAGAACTCTCTGGATAGAGCTGGAAGATATATTGGAATCTTGGAGAGAATAATTGTTGCTGCTTCAATCCTGATCGGGCGTTACGAGATTATTGGTTTTTTGATCGCTGCAAAATCGATTATTCGACATCAAGAAAAGAATGAAAAAGCATTTGCTGAATATTTTCTGATAGGGACGTTTACCAGTTTTGTCTGGGCAGCAGTTTTCACTTTTCTTTATTTAAAACTGTAATTGTATTTATTAGTATTTATCTTCATATAAGAATTATTGACATCAAACTTACATCAACTTTTTTATAGTTAATATATTAATTGATAATGAGATGTGTGTTAAATGTCTTTGCGAGCAATCTTCCAGCAGATTCAAACGAAGCAATAAATAATGTGAAAGAATAGAAAGAGATGATTGCTTTGTAAGTTGCACTCCTCACAATGACAGAAGACAGTAGATGTATTATTCATAAACTTATATTATGTTTTATTGACACGAAAACCGCATCAACTTTTTTAGCACCAATATGTTAAGTGATAAAGAAATATTAGAAGAAAGTAAAAAAAACTTCGAGATACGTATCGGAGAAGATGAAGTCCTCAATTTTCAAGAGGTATTTGGAAATGAGCTTCCAGTCCATATTGAGATAGGAAGTGGTAGAGGTGAATTCCTCATAAAAATTGCTAAGCAATCTCCAGATATAAATTTTATTGGAATAGATCTTAAAGAAAAACGTGTTAAAACATTATACCGTAAACTATTTAAAGAAAAACTTAAAAACGTGAGAATTGCAAAGATATACCTAAATGAAGAGAGCATACATTTTGTTCCACCAAACTCAATTGAAAAAATTTATCTGCAACATCCTGATCCATGGCCCAAAAAGAGACATTTTCATCG
>JAVCCD010000072.1 GCA_030765665.1 Candidatus Tenebribacter mawsonii
AGGGTACTATTACAGGAACTCTTACAACCAACACATCGTTATCTAATTTTACTATATGGGAACCTGGTTCGTCTTATAGTAGAATAGACCCACCAATTTATAATGAACCACTTGGAGTAATTCAACTCACTAATTCTCCAATAATAACAAAACGTGAAATTACTTCTATAGATCATAGTATAAAGCTTTCTACTTTACCTTCAGGTTTTGTTGTAAATCCTTTATCTGACCTTAATCCAGATCCTACATCTTTGAAAGTTGCTTTAACTTTTTCTTTAGCAGGACATATTACGAATGTTTCTTGGAGAAGCTTTCTACAAGAAGATTTATCAAGTTTAGATTTTGTACAACCTTTAAAGGATACTGGATATCCCTTTCCATATTATCAATGTGTTACAGAAGCCCTTGATTATGATGAAGCACAAGATATCGTAATAAATTCTAATCTTGCAGAAATTTATGATATTGGGTTAAAAGTATTTGCTACATTCGAGTATGATGATCCTTCGAAAGAACCTTTTTGTTATATTGCAACCTACAAACCAATAATTGAAGAAGATAGTGGTAATAGTTTTTACGAAGTTAAACCTTGCCAAAGAATTCAATCTTTCTATGAAGATACAACTTTTTCAAATAGTACATTTACAATGGATACGAGAGTATTTGTTGAATATGGCGCTACTCTTCGCCTTGAAAACTGTACATTAAATCCTGCCGGTAGCGATTATGGTTTTGAAGTTCGTAGTGGTCGTTTAGAATTAGCAAATTGCATTTATAATGCTGGAGATGGATTTATAAAAGCAATAGGAGAAGCTAGCGAAATATTTATTGAATCAGGCAGTTCGATAAGTTTCAATGCAGGATTAATTGAACTTATCAATAATGCTAAATTAACTGTAGATAATTCAACAATTACTATTGCTGATGGAACACTTGAACTAAGAGGAGCTAGTTTAGCAGAATTTTCTAATCGTAGTCATTTTTACACAACTGGTTCAAGTCAAATAATCGGAAATACATCTGGTTATTACTATGATCCTGCAACTGGATATACAGGTCCCAATCCTCCTCAATCTGGAGCTGAATTATTTGAACCAGGAGATAGAATAATTATTGATGACAGCAGTATTGATATAAGCGAAGAAACAGAAATCATAAGCGGAAGTGATGAAAAATGGGATGGTATTTTCTTCAAAAATTGTAACGAATTTATAGGACCCGGTGGTGTTGATTGGGGACAATGCGATAATACACTTCGAGGAAGTATTTCAAATATTAAATATATTGTTATCACAGATAACAGTGCTTTAAGAATTAATCTTGCAGATATAAGCAACATATCTCAAATGAAAATCCTGAATGAATCTTATGTAAGATTTCTGAATTCACAATATCATCATAATGTATGCAGTATTTATGCAGAAGAAAGTAGTTTTTATACCAGTAATTCATCGATCCATAATAATGAATCCAGCGGATTGGTTGTTTGTAATTCTACTTCGCCACAGTCAATTTACGAAACTGAGATTTTTCAAAATGAAGGCATAGGTTTAGAAATACATAATTGTAATTTTGATGTAAATAAGAGCGAAATAAAAAATAATGAGGGATTTGGATATGTAAATTTAGGGAATATTCAGAATTTAATTAGATATAATTCTGAAATCAGTAATAACCAATTTGCAGAAATTGCTGCTATTGCCGATTGTTTCCCATATTTTGTTACACATAATTATCTTGGAACACCTCTTGTCAAAGACGACGTAATTTCTCCGGATGATTTTTTGGATTTGTACCTTTTAATGGCTCTTGGTCCAATAAATAATCAAATTGATTGTACAAATCTTATTATAAACATTGAAAATGAAGACCGCTTCTTCCCGAGTTTTGATGATTTCAATTTCGATGAACCTTCTACAATTCAAGCTAATATTTTGTACAGAGAAGGAATGCAATATATAGCAGATGAAGAATATGAACTAGCATACAACATTATGAAACAAATAGTTAATGATTATCCAGATACATACATTGCTAAAAATGCTCTTGCTTGGTTGCCTTATTTAAATAGAGCAATATGTGGTGATACGGAAGAATTATATGCTTTTATAGAGGAAATTGAAAATGAGAATCTGAATGACACAAAAACAGAAGCTAAAGCAATTTTGAAAATGTCCGATAAGGAATATGAAGAAGCAATTTCTTTATATGAAGAAATAATAAATAATCCGCCAAATGAGTATAAACAGTTGATTGCTGAACTTGATGAAGCATTTTGTTATTACAAGCTTGTGTCATCTGGTGGTCGAAATCTTCCAAAAAATTGTAAAAGAAAACCGAATAACTTCGCAGAATATTCTCAAATCAAACAAGAAATTCAAACGCAACTGTTATTCGGAAATGAAAGTGATGAGCAAGATAATCATATTCCATCTATTCCTGTACTTAACAATAATTATCCCAATCCATTTAATCCTACAACTACAATATCTTTCTCAATTCCAGAGGAATGTAAAGTTGAACTTTCTGTTTACAACATAAAAGGACAGAAAGTGAAAACGCTTTCAAACAATAACTTCAATAAAGGAAATCATTCAGTTGTTTGGAGCGGTGTCGATGAATCGGGTAAATCGGTTGGATCAGGTGTTTATTTCTATAAATTGAATGTAAATGGGAAATCAGAATCAGTGAAGAAATGCTTATTGTTGAAATAGGTGATATGAGGATTATTAACTAAATTATGCAGGTCATTAATTTAAATTATTTAAGGAGGATATAACTTGGCTCATTTAGCAGGCATTGAATTACCAAAAGATAAAAGAGTTGTGATTGGACTTACATATATTTTCGGCATAGGAAAATCCATCTCTTCAAAAATTTTGAAAA
>JAVCCD010000159.1 GCA_030765665.1 Candidatus Tenebribacter mawsonii
AAAGGTGGCAGAAACCTGAACTTTAAAAAACTCAGTCATATAAGTATGGGATGGCTTGTAACTCCATTGGGCTCAGCAATCCTTGCATATGTAGCACTTTTCTTTATGCAAAATGTTTTCATGCAAAATGTGTTTAATTAACGGGGGGTTTAATGAAAAAATTATTGATTATTCTTCTATTCTTGCAATTGTTTTTTATATCATGCAAAAAAGTAAATGAAGAATTTTCATTCCCTAAAAAACCAATAACAATAATTGTTTATACAGGTCCGGGAGGGTTGATTGACATCACTGCCCGTAAATTTGCAACTGTTGCTTCCAAATATACAGAAGCAACCTTTGTAGTAGAAAACAAACCTGGATCAGGTGGCATTGTAGCAATTAAAAGGCTTCTTCAATTACCTTCAGATGGTTACACACTTTTTGCCTGCACAAAATCAAATATTTCCAAGATCGTATCTACGGGTGGAGAGGCCTATATTGATGGAATTGATTGGGCTGCGATGATGATGGCAGATCCTGAATGTGTAATAACTCATAAAAAGCAAAAGATAAATAGTTGGGAAGATATTCTAACTGATGCAAAAGCAAAAGATGGTGATCAACTGTGGTTAGGTCCAGCAAATGGTGGATTGGATCACGTAACTGCACTTAAAATCTGGGATGAAGCGGGAATAGAAGCAAAATGGATTCCTTTTAAAAGTGGTGGTAAAGCCATAGCTGCATTATTAGGAGAACAAGGTGTTGCCTATGTAGGTAATCCACGTGAAGTTCTCGGGAATGATGATCTTCAAATAGCAACTGTCTCTAGTTCCAAAAGATTAGCACAATTTCCAGATGTACCGACGTTTGAAGAATTGGGAATTATGGGCTTGGAAAATGAATTTATGTGGCGCGGATTTGTACTTAAAAAAGGAACTACTCCTCAAATTAAAAAATGGTATGATGAGCTTTTTCTTAACGTAAATAATGATCCTGAATGGCGTGAATATTGGGAACGTGGTGGAATAGATGTTGTTTATAAAGGTTCTGAAGAATTTACAAAAATAGTTCACAATGACAAAAAACAATTCACTCACTATCTTCAAAAAATAGGTATTATAAACACAGAAGCAACTAGCATGATAGCAAAATTATCTACTGGTAAAACGTTGTACTTTATGGTTATGATATTTGTAATCATTTTCTTAATCATTGGTCTTTTTGTAAATCGTTCACCCAATAGGAAATATCTAAGTAAAATCATGCTCCCATTATTTTTTATTCTTCTTTCTACTATCCTCTTTATCATTTCCTTCTCTTTTCCAAGTAATGAAAAAGTAGGTCCAGCAGTTATTCCTCGTCTTTGGATTATTATACTTATCCCCCTTAATGTTTATTTACTAGTCGATATTTTGCGACAGAAAAGAGAAATAGAACACAAAGATGAAAACAAGAAAGTTGTATTTGGATTTATTGGTTTATTGATACTTTATTTAGTCAGCATTTTCTATATTGGATATTTCATAAGCTCATTTGTTTTCTTAATTATTGGAATTTACATGTTAGGATATAGAAATTATATAACAATGTTGATAATCTCAGTAAGCTGGTTGTTGTTTTCATATCTGATATTCTATAAGTTACTTTATGTTCCACTTCCGGTGGGAAAATTAATAGAAATGATATTTTAGAGGTTGTATGGAAATTTTAGCAGAGATGGCTCAAGGATTTGGCTTTGTATTGGGATGGCAACCCATATTGTTTATTATTATCGGTGTGATAATGGGAATATTGGTTGGTGCAATGCCGGGTCTTTCTCCTTCGATGGGAGTTGCATTACTTGTACCTTTCACATATTCAATGTCACCAACTTTGGCTCTGATACTACTTGTCTCAATCTATATAGCTGCTAATTATGGAGGTTCAATAACTGCTGTAACCATTAATGCACCAGGTACCCCATCAGCTGTTGTTACTTCTTTCGATGGATATCCATTGACCAAACAAAATAAGCCTGGAATGGGATTAGGGGTTTCTCTGGTTTCATCTACAATTGGCGGATTTATTGGAACTATTATTCTCATTTTATTTAGTGTTCAGTTAGCAAAAGTAGCAGTTAAATTTCATCCTGCCGAATATTTTGCCTTAGCAATTTTTGGATTGACCACCGTAGCAACTTTAGGTGGTAAAAATTGGGTAAAAGCATTTATTGCCGCCATGTTTGGCCTTCTAATTAATACTGTCGGTATTGATCCAATTTCGGGTGTCAGTCGTTTCACTTTTGGTTCGGTTCATCTATATGACGGATTCTCATTAATCCCAGCTTTGATCGGGCTTTTTGCTCTTAGCGAAGTTTTTAAACAAATTGATGAACAGAATTTTAAAAGTAAAAAAATTGAATTAGAAAAAACACAATGGCCAACCCTTCTCGATTATTGGAAACTAAAACTAACAATTGTTAGATCTTCAATAATGGGAACTCTGATAGGGATTTTCCCGGGAGCGGGAGCAACAATAGCTTCGTTTATATCTTATGATATAGCCAAAAGAACAAGTAAAGAACCGGAAAAATTTGGTCATGGAAGTTTGGAAGGAGTTGCTGCAGCTGAGGCCGCAAATAGTAGTTCAGTAGGTGGCGCACTTGTGCCACTTCTTACTCTGGGTATTCCAGGAAGTGCCTCCACAGCAGTTCTTATAGGTGCACTGATGATCCATGATCTTACACCTGGACCACAACTGTTTAATAAAAATTCGGAAATCATCTACGAATTATTCGCCAGTTTATTAATTGCAAATATTGTTTTATTAGTTTTCGGTTTGTTCGGGAGCAGATTATGGGTTAAAGTTACTGCTGTTCCCAAAAAAATCTTATATCCTATGATCTTTACAGTATCAATAATTGGCAGTTTTGCAGTTAGATACTCTTTCTTTGATATTGCTGCCTGTTTGGGATTTGGAATTTTTGGTTGGATACTTAGAAGACATAATTATCCTGTAGCTCCTATAGTATTAGGAATTGTACTGGGAAATATTGCCGAAACAAATTTCCGCAGAGCTGTAATGATGGGTGATTACACCATTTTCTTCACACGTCCCGTTAGTTTACTACTTTTGGTCTTGGCACTTGTTTCATTTGCCTGGCCTATCTTACAAAATAAAATATATAGTAAAAAAGAATTATCTAAATTGAAAAGTAAATAACAAAAAATGGAGGGAAAAATGAAAAAAGTTGTACTGTTAGTTTTTGTATTATTCGCAGTCGGTATACTGGCTGCAGAGACTTCAACGGGAAATTCTACCTGGGATAATGGACTTCTGAAATGGAAATCCGATGACGGGATGTTTGAGACACGCATGGATGTAAGAATTTACATTGATTATGCGCAATTTATGGGAAATGAAAATGACTTTCGTAATGGCACAATGTTAAGAAGAGCACGATTTGGCGTGAAAACAAAATTGTGGGAAGATTGGAGTGCAGAGCTGGATTTTGATTTTGCAGACAATGAAGTAGATGCTAAAGATATGTGGCTTCGTTATGATGGATTGGAAAATAGTTTCTTAAAATTTGGTCAATTCAAAGTTCCATTCAGCATTGAGGAACTTACTAGCTCAAGATTGTTAACTTTTCTTGAAAGAGCCTATCCAAATCTCTTTGCCGTAGGTAGACGCTGTGGTGTTGGCTATACAAGATGGGGATCAATTTATCATATTTCCTTAGCAGCATATGGTCAGGAATTCAATGCTAAAGAAACTAGCAGGGTAGATGAAGCTTTTGGCTATGGGGGAAGATTTGCCTTAGCTCCTATTAATAATGCAGATATGACCCTTCATTTTGGCGGTTCTGCTGCTAGCCAAACAACCATAGACTCCAAAGGACTGGAAGAAGATTTTCATTTTGAGCCTGAATGCAAGATGGGTGATACCGAAATTATTGAAGGCGGGGATATCTTAGGAATAGATCGTGAGAATCTCGTTGGTGGAGAAGGAGCTTTCCGTTTTAAGAATTTTCATCTTCAGGGTGAATACATAATGGCAATGTTGCAAAGAGAAGAAGATCTTAAAGATGCCAGTTTTAGTGGTGGCTATGTTTCATTATCCTGGATATTAACTGGTGAATACAAACCTTATCTGATGGACGAAGGTGAATTTGGCAAGATCATCCCAAAATCGAATAAGCTTGGCGCTTGGGAACTTGCCGCACGTTATAGCTTTGTAGATATGACAGATGAAGATGCTTATCAAAACGAAAGCGCTTTTAATGATGGTAATCAGGGAATCTTTGGTGGAAAAGCTGCCAACATTACTTTTGGTTTGAATTGGTACCCTAACCCAAGTCTTCGATTTATGATGAACTATATCATGGTTGATAATTCTGAAACTGCTGATGGTCCTGGTAATTTGATCGGAAATGATGATTTCAGCATTCTTTCAGCTAGATTTGTTGTTATGTATTAGAATGATAGGAGGAATAATGAAATATTTTAGATTATTAATGATTCTTATGATGGTTAGTTTATTTGTTGTAAGCTGCAGTACCGACGATGATGGACCTACCGGCAATGATCCTGAACCGGACATCACCGATCTTGTTATTAACGAGTTCATGGCAAGTAACGACGCAGCTTATGCTGATGAAAATGGTGAATTTGATGATTGGATTGAAATCTATAATCCCAGTGATTTTGACCTGGATCTAGCAGGTGTATACATTACTGATGCTATAAGTGACACTACAATGACAACCTGGCAAATACCAACCGGTTCAACTGAAACTATTGTATCAGCTCATGGATATCTGATCCTATGGGCAGATGAGGGAACAGATCAGGGAGTTCTTCATGTTAATATTAAGTTAAGTGGCAGTGGTGAAGATATTGCCTTAACTGATGTTGATGGAATTACGGCTATTGATCAATATACTTATGCAGAGCAGGAAACTGATGTCTCATTTGGAAGAGTACCAGACGGTAGCGATAATTGGGAAGCAATGGCAAACTTTACTCCAGGGACTACAAATGTTAGCAACACACCACCTACAGGTGGATTGGTTATTAACGAATTTATGAGTCATAATGATACTGCCTATGCAGGAGAATTTGATGATTATCCTGATTGGATCGAACTTTATAATGCTGGAGATACAGCAATTGATATTGGTGGATGGTCATTAACTGACGACCTGGAAAATCTTACACTTTCAGTAATACCAGCAACTAATCCTGCAACCACAACAATTCAACCTGGTGGATATCTGGTTCTAGATTGTGATTCTCAAGCAAATCCAGGCATTTTACATTTAGCTTTTAAACTAAGCGATGATGAAGATTTTGCTCTGGTAGATCCTGATGGTGTTACCATTGTTGATCAGCATAATACTACAGTGATACCAGATGATATGTCTGAAGGTCGAGTACCTGATGGTAGCGACACATGGGAAATTCTGGATCCGTCAACTCCAGGTGGTCCCAATTAACTTATTTAAAGTAAAATAGGGTGAAGCTTTTATACTAAAAGTTTCTTAATGATGTGTTAATGAAAACAATGGAGGAAAAAATGAAGTTTGTAAAATGGCTTATTATTCTAACAGTAGGAATGTTTCTGCTAATGGGATGTAGTGATGATGATGATTCAACTGGACCAGATACAACTGGTGCAAATCTTGTTATCAACGAGTTTTTAGCTAGTAACGATTTTGGTGCTGTTGATGAAAATGGTGATCACGATGATTGGATCGAAATTTACAACGCAGGTGACGAAGCAATTGATATTGGTGGAATGTATATTACCGATAATCTTGAAGGATTAATGACAA
>JAVCCD010000341.1 GCA_030765665.1 Candidatus Tenebribacter mawsonii
ACATCTGATAGTGATCGTAATTGCGCTTCTGCTTGAAGCTCTTGCTCAAATTTTAACATCTTAACCTCCCTTTTTTGAGGAGGCTATAAAAGTAGTGAGAATTATGGAATTTATTTCTGCTGCGCTAGCGGCTTAGTTCAGCAAGCTTGTCGTCGGTTGGTTTCGCGGTGCTATTTGCCTGAACCTTTCGGTTCAGGGTTTAGGTTGTTTGTTTTGGGCGTGATCGTTCCGATCCCGCCGCACACGCCGCACATTAATTGCAAGTTTTTTAGATATATTATGGATACCTTTAAAATATATCTGTTGACACAAAAATTGGGTTTTAGATATTTTACGGATAAAAAAAGGATGGGTTATGTATTTAAAGAAAATTACGTTTCCTTTTTCAAAAACTCAGTTGCTGATAAATAGGATAAGTGCAATTGATTCTTTTAAAGGAAAATGGCATACTCTCGAAAAGCGAGAAAGTAAATATCTGAAAGAATTAAAACGTATTGCAACAATTGAAAGTAGCGGTTCTTCAACGAGAATTGAAGGCGCAATACTTACAGATGATGAAATTGAAAAGCTGTTAAAAAATTTAAAAATCTCTCATTTCGAAAACAGAGATGAGCAAGAAGTAATTGGATATTATCAAGCCTTAGAATTGATTCTTGAAAATTATGATACAATAGATCTAACAGAAAATTATATTAGACAATTACATAGCATTTTATTGAAAGAAAGTGAAAAAGATATACGACATCGTGGGGAATATAAAAAAATAACAAATAAAGTCGTTGCAAAATATCCTGATGGAACTGAAAAAGTGATTTTTAATACAACCGAACCGCATCTCGTTGACAAAGAGATGTTTGAGCTTATTAATTGGGTAAACAAGCAATTTATTGAAAATGACATTCATCCATTGTTTATAATTGCTACTTTTATTTATGAATTTCTTTCTATTCATCCTTTCCAAGATGGAAACGGTAGATTATCCAGATTGATGACTACGCTGTTATTAATAAAATATGGATATGATTTTGTTCAATACGTTTCTTTCGAGCACATTATTGAGAATAAGAAAAAAAAGTATTATAAAGCCTTAATGTCGGGACAGAAAAACAGATATTCCGACAAAGAAAATATCTACGAATGGATTCTTTTCTTCTTAACTTCAATAGAAGAATTAATATCAAAATTAGAAATAAAGTACGAGAAATATAATAACAAACAAAGTTATCTTAACTCACGTCAAAATGAATTAATGCAGCTAATTCAAAAATCTCAACCGCTAAAAATAAGTGATATTGCTGCAAAGTTGAATAATTATTCGATAAATACTCTAAAAAAAGACATTCAGTATTTACTCTCAGAAAAGCAAATTGAGAAAATTGGAAAAGGTCGTGGAACAATTTACATAATAAATGATGAAAGCACTTAACAAACAGCTCCACAGCCAAGCAAGAAGAAAAGCAAGAAGAGCGTGGCAGGCTCGAAATATTACAGGCAATCAAGTGTAAAACTTGTCAGAATAGTTTGAATATAAAATCTGTAATCCATTAAGGAGAAAGTATAAAAACAATGGAAAATAATAACATCTTACAATACGAATCAACTGTCTGGAAAACAGCAGATTTGCTGATAGCTTCCGGTATAAAACAAAGCGACTTTCCAAAATTTATGATGCCATTTTTTGCTCTTATAATGTGTAAGAAATCATCGCGTTGTTTACAAAAATGATGTATTAAATATTATGATGTAAACAGGAGATACAAAAGATGAATATCCACAGAAAGACAAGATTAACACCTATTCAACGTGAAGAGTTGTACAAACTTTTTAAGGAAGAGAATCGTAGGGTTTGCGATTTAAGTAAAGAATTTAGAGTAAGCCGTCCAACTGTTTATAAGATAATTGGTCGAGGTCATCAGCGTGATTTCACAGTACACACAAGTACCAATGTACGTTATCGATGTTTGAAGTATGGTCTCAGGCGATTAGCTAAAATTGAGAAAAGAATAGAGGATAGATTAAAGCAAGAAGCGAGACGTTATAATAAAAGTTATCCGGGTGAAATGATACACGGAGATACAAAGCGTTTACCTTTACTAAAGGGACAAAAAGCATTAGAAAAGCGTGAATATTTATTTGTAGCAATAGATGATTATTCACGAGAACTCTTTGCTGCAATTCTTCCCGATAAGACTCAATATTCTGCAAAGTCATTTCTGGATCAGGTAATAGAAGAATGTGCTTATTCGATAGAATGTTACTACACAGATAATGGTACAGAATACAAGGGAAACCCTAATAATCATAGTTTTATGAAAAATTGTGAAGAAAACAATATTTCACAAAGATTTACGAAAGTGAGGAGACCACAAACAAATGGAAAAGCTGAAAGAGTTATTAGAACAATAATGGAAATGTGGCATGTTAAAGTTAAATTTACTTCATCAGCTCACAGAAAAAATGAGCTTAAACGATTCATAAATTACTATAATTTGGTAAAACCTCATAAAGGAATTGACGGTTTAACTCCAATTGAGAAATTGATAGAGTATTTTTATCCAAAAAGTGTAAACAACGCGTGAAAATCTTACA
>JAVCCD010000199.1 GCA_030765665.1 Candidatus Tenebribacter mawsonii
AGGGGTTGTCAAGAAAAAAAGTAAATGCCAGTCCGGCACTAGGACATTGGATATATATATAAAGCTCAGCTTTCTATTACGCTTATATTTAGCCACTTACGTTAGGTTACCACTGGTAGCCTTAATGAATTTAAACCATCCAAACTAAATGTGCTAAAGGGTAGGAGGGTAGTTGCCTTCCCCTACATGGGAGCATATGATAGGTGGTGCAAAAAAGCCCATATACTTGATTTCAACATCGAAGTTTCAGATTATCTAGAAAAAAACGCTACTGAAATACAAAGAAAAGAAGGATTAGATATTGGAGATTTTCTATAAGCAGATTGCACTCTACTATCAGGGTCTACATCCCTAAAATGCAAACTCAAATTAATCATTAAACCATTATACCATTAAACAATTCAACCATTGAACAATTAAACCATTAAACAATTCAACCATTAAACAATTCAACCATTAAACAATTAAACAATTAAACAATTCAACAATTCAACCATTAAACCATTCAACCATTCAACCATTAAACAATTAAACAATTAAACCATTAAACCATTCAACCATTCAACCATTAAACCATTAAACAATTCAACCATTAAACAATTCAACCATTAAACCATTAAACAATTCAACCATTAAACCATTAAACCATTGTACCATTGTACCATTATCAACTATTCTCATCATCCAGTTTCAATATCTTCCTTTTGGATTTGCTATCTGCTTTATAGCCATAGCCATAGCCATAGCCATAGCCATAGCCATAGCCATAGCCATAGCCATGTTGTTTTGATTTTAATGAAATATCATTAAAGATAATACCAAGCTTGCTAATATCATGTTCTGCTATTTCGGCAAGCACACTTTTTAAGCCAGATTTATTGGTATAGTTCTGTCTTACAATAAAAACGATACTATCAAACAAACTGGAAATTGTTAGAGTGTCGGCAACAGCACCAACAGGTGATGTATCAACAATAATGATATCATATATCTTTTTTAATTCTTCAATTAGATTTTTCAAACTATCAGCATTGAGCATCTCAGCAGGGTTAGGAGGGATCGGCCCAGCAGGTATTATACTCAAATATGGGTGTTTTGTTTTAAAAGTAACTTCTTCAAGCTTATTTTTTCCCAACAGGTAATAAACCAATCCTTTATTTGGATCAAAATTAAATGTTTCTGCTACGGAAGACCTGCGTAAATCCAAATCTAACAGCACTGTTCTCTTTTTCGAAAGGGCATAAAGTGATGCAAGATTAACAGCATTAAACGACTTTCCTTCTCCTGCAAATGAAGAAGTAATAGCGATTACTTTATTTTCTTTCCCAACATTAAAAAACGATAATTTGTTTTCGATAGCTCGGTAAGGTTCGCTCCCTGGTGAGTTTGGCTTATCTAAAACAAGGGTGCTGCCTTTATATTCTTTGGAAGTTTTATAAATATAACCCAACAGTGGAAATTTAGTAATCTTTTTAATGTCATCATCAGATATTACTTTATTATTAAGAAAGTCTTTGATGTAGATGAAGAACAGCGGTATTATCAGGCCTAAAACAAAAGCTATACTATAATTGTTTTTCTTTTTTGGCTTCACCATCCCTGAAATTTCCGCTCGATTTATAACCTGGTTGTCTGGCGTATTCGAGGCTTTAGTTATCTGGGCTTCTGATAGTTTCTGCAATAGAAAAGTATATGTATCATTGTTTAATGTATATTTCCGCTTGATATTCACATAATTTCTTTCTGTCTCAGGTAAGCTTTTTACCAAATTTTCAAAATAAATCAATCTTTGTCGGGTGTCAGCAACTGCAATCTTAGACAGGCGCATTAAATTTTTTGTATTCTCAAGCATATTACTTTTGATGATTTCTATCTGGGCATTTAGCCTTTTAAGTTTAGGATGCTCCATGTTTTTTACCGAGGTCAAACTCGATTTTTCAATAATTAGAGTGTTAAGCTCTGATATTAAAGCGTTTAACAAGGGAACGTTGATACCTACAGACGAAGGAGCAATGACATTTTCCAGTTCCTGGTTGCCCTTAATATAATCACTAAGGTATAAATAGTATTTATTTTCTGTTTTACGCAAAACCAACTCTCTGTCTAATTCATTAACTTGACCTAGTAATTGTGATGTTTGCGCCGAAATGTCAATTATGCTATTCTCCGACTGAAATTCCTGCATCAGGTTGGCAGAAATTAATAATGAATCGGATACATTTTTTAACTGACTTATTATAAAGTTAATGGTACGGTTAGCATTCTCATTCTTTTTTTCAAGATTATATAATTGATAAACGTCAGCTAGTTTATTAAGGAAAAGAATTGCTTTGTTCCTGGTTGCATCCACTAAACTAAGCACTAGTATTGAAGAAAATTTGGGTTCATTGTTAATCGATAATAATGAATTATAATGATTAGTCAATGATTTTATTGTGTTGAATCGGATTATATATTTATTATGATCTTTCTCATTATAATCACTGGTTAATAATATTGTAAAATTATAATATTCTGATGTAACCGGGATTCCCGCAACTATTTTTTTAGCAATTGAAAGTTCAGGTAACATCTCTATAACTTTCTTTGTACTATAATCATAAACAATTACATGCTCATCTTCTACAGTAAGCATTATATTTCCGTCGGGGAGGATTTCAATATGAAAATCCATATTTATCACCTGGGAATGATTAGTATCCCATTCTACTATGAATTGTGAAGGTTTATAAGTCTCATAAGGAATAAAACTTTCATCCACATAATAACTTACTTCAAAATCCAACCTATTTATAACTTTACTAATCAGTGATTTTGATTTTAACATCGCCATCTGGTTGTATAAATTATAGTCGCTGCCCATGAGGCCAAACCCCTGAAACATCGCTCCCCCTTCACCTCCTGGCAAAGAGCTACTCGATTTTCCTTGTTCTATCAATATACTCGAATGAATATTATAAATAGGTACAGAGTAATGGTTATATAAAAAAGCCATCGCTAATGTTATAATAAGGCTTAACACAAACCAGTACCAGTTACTAAGTACATTGAGTAGTATTTTTTTTATATCCAAGTCATCTTCTAACATTGGATTATCTTCTAACATTGAACTTTGGGGTGTATTCATTTCAATCTGATTATTTTGTGTCATTTACCAAAGAAAGTTATTAACACCATTGCGGTAGTTAACATTGACAATCCAAACGTAATAAAGGCAAATGGTCCCATATTTTTAGAGCCCCACACTTTACTTTCGAGTTTTACATAAAGTACATCGTTGGGTAAGATGTAATAATAGGGTGAATCGATTAAGTTTGGATCAAGCAAATTAATGTGGGTAACCAGCTTGCCTTCCGGTGTTCCACGAATCAGCATTACATCTTCATAATTACCCCAGTCAGTTACATCGCCTGCAGTACCCAGTGCTTCAAATATGTTTACCCGATTTTTTAATATCTCATGCTGCCCCGGACTCCCTACTTCTCCCAGTACGGTAATAGTGCTTCCCACCAATTTAACGAAGACAGATACGTTAGCAATATATTTATCCACTTTTTCCAGAAGTATATCCCGAACCCCTTTAATGGTAAGCCCTACAACATGCATTTTTCCCAATGCGAGGAAATAGATATCACCACTTTCATCAACAAGATATGTTATCAGTTCTAAATCACCTCCACTTTCTTGTTGTGAAAGATTTAAAAAAGCTGTAATTTCTGGTTCATCTCCAATCACGCTGATATACAATTGGTCATTTACCTTAATCTTGTAATCATCAGGTATCGGACCATCAGGATATATGGAATCTTTAACGTCATACATATAGGTCATTTCTTTTAAAGGCCTTGAACATGATGCTATAATAATGATAATAGAGAAAATAAATAGTAAGTAGTTGCTACGC
>JAVCCD010000106.1 GCA_030765665.1 Candidatus Tenebribacter mawsonii
GAGATGGTGATAAATTATTATTGAAAATTAATGTATGAACATGTGATGAAGAAGCTGCATTTTTAATTTCCTGCAGCTTGCCTTTGCCAATATAAGTTGAGGTATTAGGTCTATTAGCAGCTTGAGAAAACATGTCAACAACTTCGCAACCAGCTGTATCAGCTAGTCTATTAAGTTCTTCCATAGATTCGCTAAAATGTTCTGTGGATTCGTCTCCCCAGATTACTCCAACCAAAAATACTTTTTCAGTTTCACTCATTTTTTATAGGTAGAAGTACAGATATTTGCTAGAAATTTCTAACTTCATTCAAAATATTTTATCCTTCGTACACTAATACTTTTTTATTATTTTTCCGCCAGACAAGATATTCTTCTTTAATTTCCATTCTCCAGAGTGTTTCTTTATTCTCATTTTCAAAAGTGAGAATATTAAGGTAATGCATTCTATCATCTTTACCTCTAAAACTTTTTTGAGGTAATTCAATTTTTATGTCTCCATCTTTATTTAGAATTGTTACTTCATTAATAAATACACCTGGAATTATCTCGATCACTGCCCGTGCTTCTACAATCCCTGAACTTACATCTTTAAATCTAATTTTCATATTTTCTCCAAATCATTTAATTTTTACCTTCTGAAGCTTTCTTCCACTCTTTCTCATATCAAGATTCTGAAGGTTACGAACGAGCTACAACTTTCCGAATCTTAATAGTAAGTATTACTTTGTGAGAAGCTTCGGAAAGTCATTACACTGTTTCATTTATAATTTTTCATTCATAATTTCACATTCTCAAAGCAGGAGCTTTAAGCTACCTCATTTGTCCAATTTCTTTCAGCATATTCTGGAACCACTTTTGAGAAATATCAAATGGTTTTCCACCTTTAATACGTGAAAAATCTATAATGCTTAATTTTCCATCTTTATCTTCATCCTGTCCAACAACACCGCTTTGCTCGTTCAAGGCAGCTCTTACAGCCAGATCGGCAGAAGCCATTATCAATTCCAGATCTCTATCGTTAGGAGAAGAAGATCGTGCGAAATAACCACTTTTTTGAACCAGTGTTTTATCGGCTCGCAAAAGCTTAGAGAATTTCTTAGCAAACCATTTTCCAGGTTTCAATTCATCTAATCTAACATGACCAAAAGCATCTCTGTTAACTTGTTCACCATTTGATTCCATCTCAGCTACTATTGTTTCCAAGCCAGCTCCTTCACTCAAAAAAATATTTATACAATCTTTTTCATCCATAAGTTTGGATAATCTTTCCATTTCTTTTGGAAGGTCGAGGGGTATCTCAGGAATGAATACAGCATCGATATCCCATCGTTCTTTGGCTAACCTGATGTCTGGTAAAAAAGCTCTTTTTTCAAGCTTTTTCTTGTATTCAAAAGCTGTTGCAGCTGTAAGCCAACCACAATTTCTACCCATTACTTCATGAACAATTAATTGCCTCG
This sequence comes from Candidatus Tenebribacter mawsonii, assembly GCA_030765665.1. Taxonomy (GTDB): domain Bacteria; phylum Cloacimonadota; class Cloacimonadia; order Cloacimonadales; family TCS61; genus Tenebribacter; species Tenebribacter mawsonii. The sequence continues at coordinate 1,458 of JAVCCD010000106.1, forward strand.
AACTTGTTGTATTTTCGTTTGCTACATTTTCAAAAAAGATAGCCCCCTGCTCTGCCGCTGTCCAGGCTCCTAAGCTTTGCTTTATGGGCACAATATCATTATCAACCGTTTTGGGAATTCCAACAACAATTAATTTATATCCATTCAAAGCTAGATAATTGGCAAGTTCAGCCGCAGTTGTGTTGGTATCGTCACCACCAATTGTGTGAAGGATGGTGATCCCATCTTTTGCAAGTTGCTCAGCAGCAATTTGCAAAGGATTTTCTCCTTTTTTTACATATCCCTTCTTAATACAATCTTCTATATTTGTCAATTTCACACGGCTGTTACCTAAAACGCTACCACCAAATTTATATAATAATTCTGCTGAGGATCTTACATTATCCGGAATTGTAATAGAATGTCCTTCCAAAAGTCCTTTATATCCGTTCAGATAGCCAATTATCTCTACATCTGGAACTAATTTTGTATACTGAACAATTAATCTTCCAATTGATGAAGAAAGACATGGAGCCAATCCTCCAGCTGTTAATATCGCAACTTTATCATTTCTCATTAAATCTCCCCTAAAGTACTAATCGCCAAAACTTATATCGATATTTCTAGCTGTTTGAACTAAGTCAGAATTTAAATCAACATAATTGTATTTTTTTATTGCTTCTTCTATTGGAACTGCAATAATTTTACCACTTTTCAGTGCCACCATTTTTCCAAACTCTTTATCTAAAACCATTTCAAATGCTTTTACTCCAAATTGCGTAGCCAATATTCTATCGTAAGCTATTGGCTTGCCACCACGTTGAAGATAGCCAAGTGTAGTAACCCTGATATCAGTTTTAATGCCAGCACTCTGTAATTCATGCATCAAACGGTTTCCGGCTCCACCTAGTTTTTTATCATGATGACCAAATTCATTGTCCCCATTATATTGCTGTGATCCATTTAATGGTTTTGCACCTTCAGAAATTACGATGTTAACAAAACCACGTAAGTTATGAATTCTTTTATTTATACGTTCAATGATTTTATTGATGTCATATGGTATTTCTGGTATCAGACAAATCTCTGCTCCACCAGCTACAGCTGAATGTAGAGCAATCCAACCGGCATCTCTTCCCATAACTTCCAAAATTATTATTCGGTTGTGACTCTCGGCTGTTGTTACTAGTTTATCTACGGCTTCAGTGGCAATTTCTACAGCTGTAGGAAAACCAAAAGTTGTATCAGTAGCACCCAGGTCATTATCAATTGTTTTTGGAACTCCAATTATATTACAGCCCATCTTGTAAAGTTGCTCAGAAATACGTTGTGAACCATCTCCACCAATATTAATTACTGCCTGAACATTGAGGAATTCTAATTTTCTTAACATTTCTGCAGATCTGTCTTCTTCTTTCCAAATTCCATTTTTATCTTGGACAGCCCAGGCAAAAGGACCACCCTTATTAGTTGTACCTAAAATTGTGCCACCACGTATATGTATTCCAGCAACAACAGAATTATCCAGATCTACTACTTCCATCGGCTCACGTAAAATTCCATTAAAGGCATCTTTGCTACCGATAACTTCCCAATCGTTCTCTTTTGATGCCCGTTTTACAATTGCTCTAATAGCTGCATTTAAACCTGAGCAATCACCGCCACCTGTTACCACAAGACACCTTTTTCTCATACATACTCCACATTATAAACTACTATGGTAGAATCTATATTCAAAGATATAATGACAAGTATTTTTTCTATTTAGTTTACAACTGGTTA
>JAVCCD010000346.1 GCA_030765665.1 Candidatus Tenebribacter mawsonii
AGATAACTTTTTTCAGATTTAGTAAATTTATTGAATGTCTTTCTAAAAATCGCAATAAAAATATTTCTGAGGATGATGGTAAAAAGATAATGATGTTTTTTCAACCTGGTTACATTGGTGATTTTGAGTCATTTATAAAACAAAATGTACAAAAAATTAACAAAGTTGAAACATTTTGCAAAGAACTGTTTCACTATACTGACCAAAATTTAAACCAAATGATGAATTACACTAGAGAATTAGAAAGCGAAACGAAAGATTTGAAAAATAAATTAACTTCTTTAAGACAAGATGCGAGAACGTTAAAAATACATATCAATTTTGCATACAGAATAAAAGTTTTTTTCAGTCAAATTTGGCAAAGATTAACTGATAGGAGCAAGTAGAATGTTCGGGAGGCCAGCTATAAGCCAGAAAGACAAAAAACATATTGGGTTAAAATTCGAAAAAATGCGTATTAAAATAGATGGTGAATATCAGAACAAATTGCGAGAAAAGCAAACAGAGCTGGGAAACGGAATCCACGGTGGGTCTGGACAAAACGAACTGATAAGTATAAAGATTGAGAAAATTATAAAACTAGCCGAGGCGTGGTCTGATATATATAGAGAGGTTTGTGGTAATCCAGCAAGCGAAAAAGATGTCAACATTATAGTAGAGAGAGTCAAGCAAGTTGTAGATGCGCATATAAAAAGTCTGATTAGCGATGTGAAAAATAATACGATTATACCAGGAGGCTCCAAACAAGGATTTCAGCAACAACTTATATCATCAGGCATGAGTATTATGTCGAGTATTAGGACAGATCTTAGAATATATGTAATGGAGAATAAATTTACTCTCAGAAAAAGAATTAGTCGTTGTTTTACCATGATCAAAAAAAATTTCACAATGAACAATCCATGGGTATGGATTTCATGTACTATAATAGCGCTAGTAATAGTGGCAGTAATATTGAAGTCTTGTTTTTATATTAACGACAATAAAAGTAAATCTCAAAATATAATATCCCATAATCAACAAGGTGGTATTACAGCTAAAAATGTTACAATAAATGCTTATCTTGAAAGTCCATCTTTTATTTCGAAAAAACAAAAATTAATATCAAATTTAAGACAGAAATATCCATTTGGATTTGTGATTTTTTCAGTCGATTATAAAAACATTGTTATCCCTAATAATCTCAACTTTGCTCAAGATTTTAATATCGATTGGGTAAACACTAAAATAAAACAATTAACTAATGATAAAATAGAAATTTTAATGCCTAAAATATTTTATAAACCCCAAGGATGTACAATACAGGAATTTACTATGACAATACCTAGGAAAGTTGGATATAAAAAAGCATTTCCAATAAGTTTCGGAAGTCAAAAATTTAAACCAATTTTTGAAATACTTGAAGATCATAGTAGATTTTTGATCCTTGTAATAGGATTTAAATAAAGAGATAAACGACACTGCACCCTTTTCCTAAAGAGGTTTTAAGCAATTTTAGGTATGGTAACACTAGAGTAACAGTAAATGTTCAATAATTAATGTTAGGGCTATGGAATTGGAAATGGCAATAATACAAATCGTTACATTTTCTATTGCTGTTCTGGGCGCTGTTCTAGGCATAATAAATACTTGGTACAACCTTGATAAAAATCGCGTAAAGTTAAAAGTGACACCAGCGTATGCTATCCCAGTTGAGGACATCGACCAACGATTGAAATTCTGTGTACAAATCACAAACTTAAGTTCATTTCCGCTCACAATTTCAGATGCAGGTGTTTTTTTTACTGGGACGGACAGTAGAGGATCAATTATTAGTCCAGTATTTTCCGATGGTGGTAATTGGCCCAAAAAATTAGAACCAAGAACATCTGTCTCAGTTTATAGTCAGATTCCAGAAACACCTGCCGGTCACAAAATAAAATGTGCTTACGCTATTACTCAGTGTGGTGAGGTTTGTATTGGTACAAGTGGTGCGCTGAAGCAAATTGCAAATGAACAGCTGTCCTAACCGGGATGTTACGAAGCGTAGCGTAGTAAAATCCCGTGAGCTCAAACGTTATACGTAAAAAAATATTAACAAGGAGTTATTATGAAAGATTTTTTCATTGCCTTGAAGAATAACTTATCAAATCTATTTTCTATTATTGGTATATTGCTAACAATTTATTTCTCTGTTTATTACATCCCCCAATATTCAGAGGCGATAAGAATAAATAAAATAGAAAGTATCAACAATTCTCTTATTAGTATTATTCAAGAACTTGTCTACAATGATCATCCAATTGATGAAAAAGATCTAAAAACAATGATAGAAGGGAAAGAAATAAAAGGTAGTATTATATATCCATACAATATAGATGAGCTACTAATACAAACACAGGATAGATTTCTGGAAAATAAATTCATACCATTGGAACAAAGAAAAGCATTAGTTGATAAAATAGATACTATAAGAGATAAATTATCATCTCCTGAGAGCATTGAGAAAGCGCCTGAAGTTAAATCGTCCATTATTTACGAAAAGATAGTCCCTTTAATAGGAATTTTACTTTCAGTTATAGGAATGTTAAGCATTTGGGCAAAAGCAAAAAAACAAAAAGAGTATGAACTTGAAGACAAACTTGAAGAGACAAAAGAGTCACTTAAACAGCAAGTGGTGGAAGGGGTCTTTCTTGAAAGTGAAGTATTTAATGCTCTAAAAGAAGTAACTTCGGATAGCAATATCAAGCATGGCGGGCCGGATTCTGGAGTTGATTTTATTGTCAGAGGAGGAAGTAATAAAAGGATAGGCATTGAAGCTAAATATACAGAAACTGATTTGATACCTGTACGAACCATTAGCAATCTAATTGCAACTGCTCGCCACAGAAGAATTCCAATTCTTTTGATTACAAATGCCCCACTAACCAAAAACGCAAACAAAAAGCTTGAAGACTATAATAGGAGGTTTCCCAAAACAAATATTGATGTTTTGGTTATCAAAGAAACTGGAGAACTTAAGAACGAAATAAAAAATTATATTAATGCAATCGTATAACTAGGCTAATTTAGCCGACGCAAAAAGCCGCGCACCTGATTAGCGCTGTAAACCTTTATCTTTTTCCTGCAGAGCCAAGACAGAGCCACTTTCTCAGTTTAAGAGGATTTTTTGACAAAGTAACCTATGAAGTGCTATGGGGGTAGGTAGGGGATTAGTGGTGATAACGGTCCAGGATTTACAGAAATAGTTTTTATTTCACATTTGAAAGGGAAAAAGGGAAACTAGAATAAAGAATAACAAGCAGTAAAGAAAACGTCCGTTTTTTAACCAAAAAATTACCAAAAAGCTCACAGATTTGACATATCTTTCACTATATAGTATGCTTTCAACAAATGTTGAAAGCTAATATAATGGAGAAGCTAATAGGATGAAAGTCAAGGAGATAAGACAGCAAATCTTAAAAGACATATCTTCTTTATTGCTTTCACTTAAGATTAGTAAGATAGAACTGGATAAGGAAATTTCTAGCCAGAGATTTGATTTAGCATTTAAGATAAAAACAC
>JAVCCD010000242.1 GCA_030765665.1 Candidatus Tenebribacter mawsonii
AGGTCAATTTCCTCAAATTCTTCAATTGTTGCATCTGTAATTTTCATAACATTGTCGATAATACTTTTTATTTTATCTATATCAATGTCAGTAGCACGAGTAATAGAAAATTTTTGAGGAGTATCATCAACATTTTTGAAGTTATAACTTACAAGCTCTAACATTCCATTTTTCATCTTTTTTGTAAAAATTCGATATTCAAAATTCTGTTCCTCTCCTGCTTCTGGCCTGAAGATGAATATTTTAAACATCTTTTCACCTTTATTAATTTTTAACATGAAGGGATCATCCTTTTGTTCTGGAATATCTTTCTGAAGCATTATTTACTCTCAATTTATAATTATTTATTGTTAAAAAAAGGATGAGCAACACACTCATCCTTATAAGAAACAATTATTGCTATTAATTTATATATCCAATTCTTCTTTGATCTTAAGAACTAAGTCATAATTATGTTTAATGTTAGCATATTCGTCGCTCTTCATTTCTTTTTCAAATTCTTCTATTTCTTGTTTTGCTTCGGCAAGAGCTTTTTCCAATTCTATTTTATGTTCTTTTGCAATATCTCCACTTAATTGAGATTCCAAAGCTTCTTTTCCTAATAGCATTTGTTCATACATAGCTTTTGATAATTGAAGACCCACACCGGTAGCTTCTGCAAAAGTTATAACAGTAGAAAGTCTGGTGTATTCATCAAAAGATATATTCATTTCCTTATTAACGATGTCCTTTAAATTTTCACCTGTGCCGATAGCTTCTATAAGAGCTACTTGGGCAACTTGAAAATGAATATCAGGATATTTTTCATAAATTTTTGAAACATTGTCAAAAAAAGATCTAACTTCTTTTTCATTTAATTTGATCTTTTTGATCTCATCTTCACCCAGATCCTTGAATGATTCGGCAGTGCCTTCTACGATTTTTGCAGCTAGTTTCACAGCATTCATCGCTTTTTTTGCATCATCAAGTTTTCCACATCCTACCAAAATTAATGGCACTAAAAGAATTAAAATAATAATATTTTTCATTTATTGTCCTCCTTATTTTCAATGCTATAGATTATGCTAAAATCTAAATTATCATTGCGAGGAGTCTAACATAGAAATTCATTCGAAGCAATCTAACCCACAAAACAGATATTTGAGATTGCTTCGTTTGAAACAGCAAGAAGATTACTCGCAAAGACAGTAGTTTTAAATTATGATGAAACACTCTATTTTATTAAACTTATTATATTCATTTCCTATGGGAAAATCAATTGTTCTTTGTATGAATTAGCTTTAACACGGTAATAAATTCCGTTTTCATAAAGCAGGGCTTCTCCTTTATTACCGGATTTAATTCCTGTATCTACCGGTATCACGCTATCCTTAAAAAAGGGATTTATAAAGTCTTGTGTGGTGTGACCAACAACTATTTTATTTACTCCCATATCACTTAATAACTGTAACAATTGATCTTGTTTGATTTGAGCAGATGTTTTTGTGTCTTCAAAATAACCACGATACCACAATGGACCATCACTTCCAAAAAGGAAATTTAGTAATTCATTATATTTTATTTTGTCTTTAGTGGCATCAATATTGTTGCGGACGATATTGTTGATAGCCTCAAAGCTGTAGTTGTAATATGTAAGTCTCGGATTAATGCCGGCATGAACAAAGAAAACATCATTCAATTTGATAATTGTATGTTTGGTTCGGAGCCAGCGTCCGAATTCAGAATTTTGAGAATAAAGATCACTGACTTTCATCTGCATAAGTTCTGCTGTCTTTTTATATTTGTCATGGACATAGCTAAGATTGTTCTGCAAAACCATTACTTCATGATTTCCAAGTAAAAAGTGTACTTTCCCTTTCCAATCTTCAGCTTGCATTTCTAATTTATGGATGAACCACAGACATTCTGTTACTTTATCTCCGCGGTCAAATACATCTCCCAAAATAATAAGATGACCCTCTCCCCAAGCCCAATCGAGATTTGCATCAATAATTCTATTATTTTTGAGGATTTCTATCATTCGGTCATATTGACCGTGAATATCACTGATAACGAAAAATTTGGTAACATCTGTATAGGTACTTGGATTGATAGTTACAGGATATGAGGATATTTCAAAATCACCATCGAAACCTTCAAGATTGAAAGAGAAAATTTCCTCTCCACGAACAACAATATCCTGAGAGACATAGCTATCATTTAATATGTATTTAATAGTTGCTTTTTCATTTCCCCAGAAAATATATGGTCCCTCGGTTAATTTTGATGTTGAATCAGCTTTGTTAAACTGAATTTCCTGAGCAAAACAGGAAAGAAAAATAACTGTTGAGAAGGTGAAAACGAGAAATCTTTTTTTCCACATACAATCCTCCAATATAATTCCTAAATTTCATTGCGAGGTTTCTTATATTGAAATTCTCACAAAGCAATCTAAATCTCTAACTAATAAATATAAAAAAGAGATAGCTTCGTTTGAAACAGCAAGAAGAATACTCGCAAAAACATCATGTCTTGTCATTCCGTACTTGATGCGGAATCTAAATCCTTTATTTGATTGGATTCCAGTTTTCACGGGAATGACAAATAGACAAAACACTCTATTATGCAGAACTCTTAATTTTAATGAATTATAAATTTGTTTAAAAAGAACTTACGTCAAGAATTTTGCTTATTAGTATTAATAAATCTCGATCTTTAACAATCTACCATCCAGATTTCCATTTTTTAGTGGACGTTTGAAAGATGGTTTCAAGCCAATAGCAGCGATCAGATCTTTATCACCAACATAAATGTAAGCTGTGCAACCTTTACATTTTTGTTTAAGGAAGTCACCCAGATTTTTATATAATTCAGAGGTAGATTCCTTTGTTCCTAGTCTTATTCCGTAAGGCGGATTACAGACAATTATAGAATCATGAATTTCAGGAAGAGACATAAAATCAGTTTGCTTGAGATTAATATTCTGTGCACTTGGAATATTCTTAAAATTCAGTTTTGAATCTTCAATGGCGAAGTAACTCATGTCACTTCCAAAAATTAAGTCACTAGGAAGTTCTCGAATGTGCTTTGTGCTGTTCTCTTTTATTTCCCCCCATTCCTCTTTATCAAATTCGGGCAGATTCTCAAAACCGAATCTACTTCTTTTAAAACCGGAAGGTATTCGACAGTAATTCATTGATGCTTCACAAAGCAAGGTTCCACTACCGCACATTGGATCATAAAGTGGCTTATTACCTTCCCAACCTGACAGATTCACAATGGCTGCTGC
>JAVCCD010000147.1 GCA_030765665.1 Candidatus Tenebribacter mawsonii
GCATATAAATATGTGAATATCCATTTTCTTGGAAAATATCATAATTTTCTGTTTTGTAATTTAGAATTAAATCAGTTAAAGATGAGGAGTTTAAGTTAAAATTTGCAGAAAGAGTTAATGGGATGATGGCTAATAAGAGTAAAAGTACTTTTTTCATTTTTCCTCCATGATGAGCTTTATTGTATTAAAAAATAAAAAATGTATCTCTAAATTTAATTATTAATTTTCTTTGTCAACAAAATGAATTTATTCTTACCAAACATATATCATACAAAATTAAATATTTGACCTTATTTCTTAAAGAAAATAATTTTGATTTATTAGTAAATTTATTGTATGAGGTATTATATGAACAATATTATTGGCAAAAAAGTAAAGCGGGTCGATTCGTATGAAAAAGTAACTGGCAAAGCAATTTATGGAGATGACATCAAATTGGTGGATATGCTTCATGCAGCAGTTCGTTATACTGATATCCCAGTTGGAAAGATTACAAAAATAGATATTAGTGAAGCAGAGAAGCTTCATGGTGTTGTAAAAATTGCTCGATTCAAGGACATCCCTGGCCAGACAAGACTTGGCCCAATCCGCTCAGATCAATATGCAATTGTAGATGATCGGGTTTTCTTTTCTGGAGATGTTATAGCAGTAGTTGCTGCTGAGACAAAAGAGATCGCACTTAAGGCAGCTGATCTAATTCATGTAGAATACGAACCAATAAAAGGAATTTTTGATCCTCGTGAAGCAATAAAACCGGAAGCAAGACTCATCCATCCTGAATATAAAAGCAATTTAGTTGTTCATTACCCTGTTAGAAAAGGAGATGTTGAGAAAGGATTTAGTGATTCCAATCATGTAATAGAACGAGATTACAAAACAGGATTTCATGAGCACGCATATATCGAGCCGGAATCTGTTACTGCTGTTCCAGATCATACTTCTAAAGGCTTTAAGGTTTATGGCTCAATACAAAACCCATTTACAACTAGAAAAGTAGTTGCACTTTTCATGGATTTGAATATGAATCAAATTAATGTTTTTGGTTCAACTTTAGGTGGTTCTTTTGGTGGGAAAGATGACATAATCAACTACATGGCTTGCCGATGTGCTTTACTTTCCAAACTTACCGGAAAGCCTGTAAAACTTACCTATACAAGAGAAAATTCTTTAAAAGAAAGCTATAAAAGACATCCATATTATATGAATTATAAAGTTGGTTTTAATAATAATGGGAAATTGAAAGCAATGCAAATTAACATTATAGCAGATAGTGGTGCATATTCATCGCAGACATTCTTTGTTACTTGGCGTTCTGTAGTTCAAGCAACCGGACCCTATGAAATTGAAAATGTAAAAACAGATATGAGAGGTGTATATACTAACAATACATATACCGCTGCTTTCCGTGGATTCGGTTCTCCACAAGTAATCTTTGCTCAAGAATCTTTAATGGATGAAATCGCTGAAATCTGTGGAATTTCTGCTCGTGAGATTAGAAAATTGAATGGGTTTAAACAGGGAAGCACAACTGCAAGTGGACAAGTTTTAAATAAGCATACAGTCTCACTGGATGAGGTAATTGATAAAGCCTTGTTAAAAGCTGATTATAATAAAAAACTTGTCGAATATAAAAAACTTAATGCGCAAAATGGACGTTATAAATATGGGATCGGATTCTCATGTAGCTACCGTGGATGCGCTTTAGGTGCTGAAGGAACAGATGCAACATCTGCAATTGTTTCTGTACAAGCAGATGGAAGTATTTATATACTTACAGGCTTAAATGAAAACGGACAGGGAATGCGAACAACATTCTCTCAAATTACTGCAGAAGTATTTGGAACGAACCTAGAAAAAATTGTTTTCCTTGAACCTCAAACTGCTACAATAACAGATGGTGGACCAACAGTTGCTTCGCGAGGAACACTTATGGGTGGTAACGCTGTAATTATCGCAGCTGAAAAAGTTAAACAAAGAATATTCAATACAATTAAAGAAGATCTTCAAGTAACAGACATCGATGAGACTGTTTGGAAGGAAGGTGTAATCTCAAGGAAATTTCCAATCTCAGATGTAAAATCTATAAAATTTGAAGAGGCGGCTGAAAAATCGTATTGGGCTGGGGAAAACCTTTCTGCCTATGGATGGTACAATGCTCCCGATGTGAGTTGGGATGAAGCTACCGGACAAGGTAATGCTTACTTCACATATGTTTATGGTTCTCATGTTGCAGATATTAAAGTTGATACTTCTACTGGGAAGATAGAAGTAAAAAGTATTACTGCGGCGCATGATGTTGGTAAAGTTCTAAATAAACTAGGTGCCGAAGGGCAAGTATATGGTGGAGTAACCCAAGGATTCGGTTATGCAGTTATAGAGGATTATAATATTCAGGACGGTGTAGTTAAATCGGATAATCTTGATAATTATTTAATTCCTACGATTAAAGATATAGGGAATATTAATCCGATTTTAATTGAAAATGAAGATATTGATGGTCCTTTTGGTGCAAAGAGTTTAGGTGAACCAACTTTAGAACTTACATCTTCTGCAATTAATAACGCACTTAGATTCGCTACCGGCACACATTCATACGAGCTTCCACTAACTTTAGAAAAAGTATTCCTCGGGATTAATCTCAGAAAACCATCCCGACAAAGCCAGATTGCTGCACATGATTCTTGTAAAACACATGTTCATGTTGTAGACAAACAAACTTTACGTATCACCGATGTAAAAATTCAAACTCCTAAGGATTTCAATGATGCAATTGAGCTTTTAGCCAAAAACAATTTACAAATCATTTCGGGTGGAACGGACATGGTCATTGAACTTCGATTGAAAACTGGGAATCATCAGCTTCTGGATATTTCACATCTAAAAGAACAACAGAAGATAGAAGTTAACAGTAACGAAATCAGAATTGGTGCTGGATGTACATTTACTCAAATAGTAACTCATAAAGAAATACAAAAACATTTTCCAATGCTCACTCAAGCCTGCTCAACTATCGGTTCCCTGCAAATTAGAAACAGAGGAACTATTGGTGGTAATATTGTAAATGCAGCTCCTTGTGCAGATTCTTATCCACCTCTTATTGCGTATAATGCTGAATTTGTTTTCTCATCAGTAAAAGGGAAAAGAACAATCAAGGCTGATGATTTCATCCTAAAAAACTACAAAACTCAGCTAAATAAGGATGAAATATTAACCGAAGTGATTATTCCAACTCCAAAGAAAAATTACAAATATAGTTACTTCCAACTTGGCAGAAGAAATGCTGTAAACATAACTAGAATCAGTATTGGAATTCTAATTTCTTTTAAAGAAAATATGGTAGAAGAATGCAAAATCGTTTCCGGTTCACTATTCCATAAACCAATGCGAATCGGGGAGATTGAAAAACTGTTAATAGGGAAACAACTCACACTCGAATCGATAAAAAATATTGAAAAACCTTTGAAAAAAATCATTGATGATGAAATTGGAAAAAGATGGTCATCTGCATATAAGCTTCCTGTATTTGTTAATATGACTAAAGATGCTTTAAAAGAAATATTGGAACAAAGAGGATAAAAATGATAAATTTAAAAATTAGTGTTAATGGAATAAAACATGAATTACGGGTTGAAGATTCACTTCGTTTATTAGATGTTTTACGTGAGGAATTAAAACTTACTGGAACAAAAGAGGGCTGTGCTGTTGGTGAATGCGGGGCTTGTACAGTTATTATGAATGGTGAAGCTGTGAATTCTTGTTTAATTTTGGCAAATCAGGCAAATAATGCAATTATAGAAACTGTAGAAAATTTAGAAAAAGACGATGTTCTATCCAAATTGCAAAATGCTTTTGTTGAGGAAGGAGCTATACAATGCGGTTTTTGTACACCTGGTATGCTTATGAGTGCTAAAGCACTTCTTGATAAAGTAGCGCATCCAACTGAAGAACAGATAAAAGAAGCACTTGAGGGAAATCTCTGCAGATGTACAGGTTATGTTCCGATATTAAATGCTGTGAAAAAAGCTGCTGAATAACACTAAACATGTTATTGAATTGTGATTTAGAACTTTTTGTTTGACTATAAAGAATGATTCATAGAAAAGGCAATAATCTAATTATAAATAAAAGGAGCAGAAAATGAAAAAAATAGTATTAACAATAGTATTGGCGGTGATTTTAGCAACACTCGTTTTTGCTGAATCAGAAAAAATCGCTTATATTGACACTGAAAAGATTATGATGACAAGTCCTGAAACTCA
>JAVCCD010000040.1 GCA_030765665.1 Candidatus Tenebribacter mawsonii
ACGTGATCTTCCAAATTGAAGAATTGAGTGAAATTAGAATCGAAAATTTACATTTTGAAGGAAATAATTACATTACCGATTCCAAATTATCTTCAACCCTGCCACAACGAGATTTAACGTTAATGGAACTATCCAACGCGCTTAAAACTTTAGTTGAATATTATGCTGATAATGGATTTCTATTTGCAGATGTGAAACTTGATAGCCTAAAAAATCAAAAAGGAAATTTTACCGCATTTTTAAGTATTGACGAAGGAAGATTTTGCCAGTTAACAGAATACATATTCAGGGGTAACAAAACAACACATGATGAAACACTCATAAAAATTTCTCGATTCGGAAATGCCAGAAGTGTTACGCCAGCGATCTTACAACAGGCAGCAAATAATATTAAACAAAAGAAATACATTAAAGATTGTAACCTGATTCCATTGGATCATAATAAATTACTCTTTCAAATTGAAGAAGACCGTATGAGTTTGATCTCCGGAATCCTGGGTTATGATAATTCCAAAGAGGGCAATAACAAAATTACAGGTTGGGTAAATCTTGAATTTATGAACTTGTATGGAACCGATCGCTCACTTGCCTTAAACTGGCAAAACCTTACTGCAGACATTAACTCCGTAGAACTTAAATATCATGAGTCTGGTATTACTAAATATCCGGTTAATGCAGATCTGCTTATTTACCGGCAAGAGGTTGATTCCACATACATTAGATCAAAATTTGAAAGTGAAATTTATTATTATGATCTCTATAATAGATATGGTTTGTTTTATGGGAAGGAAGATATTTTTCCGGGCAGCATAATTCATAATACAATCGATAGATCATCATTTAATAAACTCGGTATTTTATGGAATATGACAGTATTAGATAAAATACTTAACCCATCTTCTGGAACGGAGATTTTCCTGAAATACTATTACATTTTCAATACTGTTGATGAGAAAAATCTACGAAAGCAAGCAGTTGAAATTAGATGGGTAAAATATTTTGATCTTGGTAAACAATTCGTACTAGAATTTGATGCGAATGTCAATGTTATCGAGAAAAAACAACTTACAGAATTTGAAATGTATGAACTGGGGGGAACAAAAAGTTTGCGCGGTTTTATTGAAAATACCTTCTCCGGTTTCCGTGTTGGCTGGTCAGATATAGAATTGCGATATCTATTCGGAAAGAACTCAAGGCTTTTTGCTTTTGGTGCTTACGGTTATGTAGAAAATCAGCATTACAAATTCAGCGATCTCTTTAGTTTTGGCTTTGGTCTTCGTACACAAACTAAGATAGGTATATTGGGAATAGATTATGGTTTAGGTATTCAAAATGGTGATATAAGAAATCCACTTGACGGAATTATTCATATTGGATTAGAAACGGGATTGTAATAATTTAAAATTAGGAATGGAAATTTGTAATTAAAAAACAAGTGAAGTTCATTAAATTATTGTTATAAAATTTGTTATATTATTAAGGAGGTTTTATGGAACAAAGTGGTCTTATTAAAGTTGGTGTATATGTTGATGTTTCCAACATTGCACAGAATGGCGGATACGGAATGCAGTATGATATATTAAGAACATTCGCCTGCAGGAATAATGGTGTTGCAATGCGTTTAAATGCTTATGTTGCTTATGATGAAGAGATGGCAGAGAAAAACCCAGAGTATAAGAAAAAATCTGAGAATTTTCATTCTATTTTGCGTGATTTTGGTTATAAAGTTATAGTTAAAATAGTTAAATGGTATGTGGATGAACATGGTGTTCGTTATGGAAAATCTAATGCCGATCTGGATATGGCGGTTGATGCTTTGCGTCAGTCAGAAAGATTGGATTATGTATTGTTAGTTACAGGAGATGGTGATTTTGTTCAGGTTGTACGAGCGTTGCAGAGTAAGGGTTGTCGTGTAGAAGTTTTGGCTTATAAGAATATTTCCAATGATCTCATTAATGAAGCTGATGTATTTACCTCAGGATATATGATCCCTGATCTCTCTCCAATCGAAATAAATAAAGCAAATAATGGAACACGAATTGTACGAGGTGTATGCTATTCCTTCTTCCCCGAAAAAGGATATGGATTTATGCGCTATATGAAAAACATTAGTGGTTCTCTCTGGATACGTGATACACGAAAAGAAGAATCTCCTTATGGAACAGCTTTCGTACATAGTTCACAATTCCCTGAAGATATTGATGTAAAGAATCTTCCAAATAGGAACATGATCTTTGAATTTGAATTGAAAGAGATCAAAGATAAAGGTCTGCAGGCTGAGAATATCAAGTTATTGGATTAAATAGAGGACTGATTGGAAAACACATATTGCATTATTGATGTAGGAACAAACAATATTTTACAGTTGATTGCAGCGGTAAATGATCGAATTAATATAATTAAACGTGATTCACAGATATCGGCTCTGGGCAAAGATATGAAGAATGGTTTTCTGGATATTGCAGCAATTGATCGTACAAAATTCATCTTAACAGATTTCATAGAAAAAGCACTTGAATTTACTGACAATATTATCGTGGTTGGAACAAGCTGCTCTCGCGATGCGAAGAATATTTTTATATTGTCAGATTGGTTGAAAGAAAAATATCAAATAAATTATCATATCATTTCCGGTGATGAAGAAGCCAATTATAATGGATTAGCCAATATTAATGAATTCCAAGAAAACAAAGATATTGTTATGTTCGATGTTGGTGGTGGCAGTACCGAATTCATTTGGATAAAAGATAGAAAAATAATTCAAACTCAAAGCATTGATCTGGGAATTAGAAGATTGCAAAATTTATTCGGTTCTGATTCTCGAAGTAACCATAAAGAAACACAAAAGTTACTCAAAACTCTCTCATCTTCCCCATTCGATGATCCTGTACTGGTGGGCATTGGTGGCACAGCAACCAGTTTGAGTGCAATGAAATTCCAACTTGAAGAATATAATCCCCAAATTGTTCATAAAAGTAAAATTACAATATCTGAGTTAAAAGATGTTCTCTCAAATCTGTGTGAAAAAACCGATAACCAGATTGCAAAATTAATGCCTTTTGAACCCAAACGAGCTGATCTAATCGAAACAGGAACAATGATAGTTACGGAAATACTTGATTATTTTGGGTTAAAAGAATTTTTTGTCAGTGATCGTGGAATTCAGTTTGGAATTCTTATGCAGGATAAACATAAGTTAAATAAAATGTTATTCAAAGGTTAGAAAAATGAAAGATATTAAATTGAA
>JAVCCD010000352.1 GCA_030765665.1 Candidatus Tenebribacter mawsonii
AACTTGGTCGATTTGGATTAGAAGGAGTTCATTTTGAAATGGACGGTGAAGTCTATAAATCTCTTCTTCCTAATGATGAAACAACTGGATTACCAAAACAATTAACACAGGTTGCTCCAACTGCCATGATTAAGAATTTTGCTTATTGGGATGTTGATGGTCGCTGGTTAGAACCTAGTATGCCTGCAGCGTGTATTGAACTTGAGAAAAAAGCAATTTCAATGTTTAGGGATTTACAGGATAAATCAGATCCAAGAGTTCAATATTTTTCTACACCTGCAAAAGATAGTTTGAATTATGTAGATTCCTTCTGGGAAATGTTTTTCAAAACTATGGCAGGAGATGCTGATGTAAAGAAAGCATTTAATGAATTTAAACAGAATGCACTAGAGAAAAAAGGTTTGGCAGAAGCTATAGAAGAGGTTAATTCACTTGCTATAGGTCTGGGAATTACCGGTAAGTAGTGAATTATTAAGCTATTAGAGATGTGTGATCCTAGCTTCTCTAGGGAAGCAGGGTCATACATCGAACTATTGGAGAATTATGAAATATATTCATCTTGGTAGAAGTGGTGTATTGGTTAGTAGGGTCTGTTTGGGAACAATGAATTTCGGCAGTGTAACTTCAGAAACTGATAGCCACAAAATATTGGATAAAGCTATTGATAATGGAATTAATTTTATTGATACAGCTAATGTGTATGGGAATAAACTTGGAGAAGGTGTAACTGAACAAGTCTTAGGCAGATGGTTTGATTCCAGAACAAATTTACGTGATAAAGTTTTTCTTTCAACAAAAGCTTACTGTCCTATGGGACATGGGATTAATGATCGAGGTTCATCTGCCTATCATATTCGATCTGCTGTTGATGCTTCATTGAAGAGGTTGAAAACTGATCATATAGACCTCTTTATATTGCATCATATTGATAGGGGGATTCCAAATAAAGGGGATATAGCTGTTTGGAATATTGATAAACCGGATGTAATTTGGCCGAAGCACCTTAACCCAATTACCAGATTTGAAGAAATTTGGGAAGTGATGGAATCATTAATCCTCCAAGGTAAAATATCATATGTGGGGCTTAGTAATTTCCCTGCATGGGCAATAGTTCAGGGGATGGAAAAGGCAATTCGAAGAAATTTCTTTGGACCAGTCACAGTGCAGAATATGTATAATTTAAATCAAAGAACTGACGAATTGGAAATTATACCAGCATGTAGAGAGTATGGAATTGGGTATACACCCTGGAGCCCATTAGCCGGCGGTCTGTTAGCCGGGGCTCTTGAAAAATATAAATCTGGGCGTCGGGCCTCTCTCAGAACCGAGATACTAAATAATCAACAGAAGCTTGAGAAATGGGAAGAATTATGCAGTACCTTGGGTTACTCCCCAGCGGAAGTGGCTCTTGCCTGGTTGCAGCACAATCCAATAGTTACCAGCCCAATAATTGGACCACGGACTCTAGAGCAGTTAATTTCTAATGTGAAAACAGTAGATATTAATTTAGATAATGATACCTTAAATGAAATCAACAAAATCTGGAAACCCATGGGCGAAGCTCCAGAAAGTTACTCATGGTAATGGGTGTAAATTAGTGGTAAGTTATAAAAGGTTATTATAAAGATATCTAAAATCGGTATATAACTGATTATTTACGATCAAACATAATAATGATATAATAGCTAGAGAAAATTACGAGGTTGAAAATGTCAAAACTACCAGCTTATATTAGAGTGCAAAATGAAATAAAAGACATGATTCTTAAAGGGGAGTTTTCTATTGGTAGTTTGTTACCAGCAGAGCCGGAGCTGGAAATCAAGTATGATGTAAGTCGTACAACTGTGAGAAAAGCTGTTGAAAAGTTAGTACAAGCTGGTTTTGTCGATGTGAAGCAGGGCCGTGGTACGATGGTTCTAGATTACAATGTTAACCAAAATATTAGTAATATCACATCAATTTCGCAAACATTAGCCAATAAAGGATTTGTTGTTCGACCTAGAAAAATATATTTGGATTATATAAATGCAAGTAGTAGTGTGGCAAAAGCTTTAGAGATTGAAGAAGGAAGGCAGTTGATCAGATTACAGAGGGTTCAATTGGCTGATGAAGTTCCAATAGCAATTATGGAAAATTATATCAATCCAGAAATGGTACAAAGGATTGAGCAATTTAGTGAAAATTTCACTTCTCTATATAAAATACTTGAAACAGATTTCAATATCCATCTTGAAGGGTCTATTGATAAGATTACAGCAAAAGTTGCCGATTTCCCTGAATCAGAAATGCTTCAAATCCCTTATGGTGCAGCCTTGCTGCTTATGCGAAGAGTTACATACTCAAATAAAGTTCCCATATCTTATGATTATCTAAAAATCAGAGCTGATAAATATCAATTTGAAATAGATATGAAGGGGATAAAGAAAGATTTTTAATCCGCTATATATAAAAATCTGTTAATTGCGGGAAACAGTATCTGTTTAAATATAATTTATTTAAATGATAGAAATGGTTATCCAGCAAAATTATTATCAAAATTAGGATGATAACGAATGAAAATTTCATTTCTTGAATTACCACGATATATTGATATCAGTGCTGTTAGTATGGGCGTAACATACCAGGATGTAGATAAAGTTGCTGAAATTGCTAAAAAACATAACTGTATATGTGCTTTTACGATGCCTTGTTATACAGAATATTTAATTAACAAATTAAAGGATTTTCCTTCAATTAAAGTTGGTGGTGTTGTTGGATTTCCGTCTGGAGCTGATACTACCAATATAAAATTGAAAACAGTTCGAGAATTAATTAATTTTGGATGTCAAGAAATAGATATGGTTATTAATGTGGGAGCTCTCCGATCAGGGGATGATAGTACTGTTTATAATGAAATTAAGTCGATAGTTGATGAAGCAGCTCCTATTCCAGTAAAATCTATACTTGAGATCTCTTATTTAACTGATGAAGAGATTAAAAGGGGTAGTTTGATCGCAGCAAATGCTGGAGTGGCCTATGTTAAGACAGGAACCGGGTGGGGAAATAAACCTACAACGGTAAACACAATTAAGCTAATTAAAGAGGCTATAGGTGATAAGGCTGAAATAAAAGCTGCTGGAGGGGTCAGGAATCTAAAAGATCTGGAAACTATGTTTGATGAAGGATGTACAAGATTTGGAATAGGCCTGACCTCGGCGTTAAGCATACTGGAAGAAGCTTTTAATCGAGACCAAGAACAATTCAAAGAAACTTCATTGCCGACCAATGTGATTCAGGGTTAATTATGGAATATGTTTTAGCATATGACTTGGGAACAGGTGGAATAAAAGCGTCTCTTTACAATGCTGAAGGGGCATCACTGGCATCAACCTTTTTATCATGTAAAACCTATTATCTGAAGCAAAATTTCAGAGAGCAAAAACCTGAAGATTGGTGGTTAATGGTTGAAAACTCAACAAAAGATTTGCTGGGAAGCAAAGACATTAATTTGAATGATATCGAAGGGATTGCAGTTTCTGGTCATAGTTTGGGAGTTGTTCCTATTGCCTATGATGGCTCGTTATTACAAGAATTTGTACCAATTTGGTCTGATGCGAGAGCTTCTGAACAAGTAAATAAATATTTTCAAATGGTTGATGAAAAAGATTGGTATTTGAAAACAGGTAATGGATTTCCAGCTGAACTTTATTCAATTTATAAAATTCTTTGGTATAAGGATAATATGCCGGAGGTATATCAAAAAACTGATAAGTTTCTCGGAACCAAAGATTATATAAATTATAAACTTACTGGCTTTTTAGTTACTGATTATTCTTATGCTTCGGGTAGTGGTGTCTTTAATCTTAATGTAAATAGATATGAAGAAGAATATATTAAACTATCCGGAATTGAACGAACAAAACTTCCTGAAATAGTTTCATCTACTGAAATTGTAGGTGAGCTTACAGCCGAAGCCGCTAGGCAGTTAGGGCTTCCTTCTGGAATAAAAGTTGTCTGCGGCGGAGTAGATAATGCCTGCATGTCTGCAGGTGCCGGGTGTATAGATATAGGAAATTCTTATACATCTTTAGGAACAAGTTCCTGGATTGCTGTTACCTCTGATATCCCTGTGGTGGATTTAGAAAAAAGACCGTATGTTTTTGCACATGTCATTCCGGATATGTATGTGTCAGCCACTGCTATTTTTTCTGCAGGCAATTCATATCGTTGGATTCGTGATACTATTTGTAAGAATTTATACAGTGATATATCAGATAAGAAGCTGGATATTTATACTGAAATGGATAAGTTGGCAGCAACTTCCCCAGTAGGGGCTAATAATCTAATTTTCAATCCAAGTTTAGCCGGAGGATCATATTTAGATTACTCGATGAAAACCAGGGGTGCTTTTTTAGGGCTTGATTTAGGTCATAATCAGTCAGATATAATTAGAGCTGTGCTGGAAGGAATTTGTTTAAATTTAAGAGTTGCATTAGATGTCTTAGAGAATTATATCTCTTTGGACAAGAATATGCTGATTGTAGGTGGGGGTGGTAAAAGTCAGTTTTGGAGGCAATTATTTGCTGATATTTACAATAAAGAAGTTATAGAAAGCAGTATTGGCGAAGATGCTGGTTCTCTGGGAGCAGCTGCCGTTGCTTCCGTTGGTGTTGGTCTCTGGGAAGATTTTCAACCATTAATAGGAATAAATAAGTCTATTGGAAGTGTAACTCCTCATAGCGAAAATGTAATTTTCTATGAAAAACGTCTTGAAGTTTTTAAAAAGACTATGAAACATTTAGCCGAGATTGGTGAATTAATGGATAATAGTTGAGTTGATATGATTCCCGTAAAGGCTACCAGACAGTAGTTATTTGATGTACTCTGTTCTGACGGGGACAGAGGGCCGGCGGTTACGGTGCAAATTGCTTAGGAATGGAACAATCTACATTCTTCC
>JAVCCD010000214.1 GCA_030765665.1 Candidatus Tenebribacter mawsonii
ATTAGATAAGAATATCCTGGAATTTTTTAAAGAACGAACTGTCGCATTTCTTTTCTTTATAATATTAATTAAATCAGCCTTGGATAATAGATCAAGAAATTCATACAAAGTTTCTTTGGGAATATCTAATTCATTGCATATTGAACCAATGTTAATAGTTGGAATTGTTGAAATAGATAAATATGCAATGAGCCTTTTTAGGGATACTTGGGAAGAACTCTTGATATCCTTTAGAGTGGGTACATCTTCATAGATAACTTTATCAATTACATTATTCAAGAGTACCTGATATTCAGAATTATCTACAGTTGTAAAAAATGGGTAAAACCCTATTTGTTTGTATTCCATAAAATATTTTAAAATATTTCTGTTTTTCTGAAGTAGATTTGAGCTAATTGTAATGTGATCTGAAAGGATTTCTTCCAGACCGAAACTTGAAAAATTAACTTCATATTTGAGTTCAATAAATTCCCTGAAAGATAGTCCTTTTAGATTATATATTAATGTTCTTCGAGAGAGATCTCCTTTCTGGTTCAAGATATTCAGTTTGGAACTTCCAAGAATAATTATCTTCTTATCGGGGAAAGCATCATATAACGCTTTAACTTCAGAAGACCAGTTTGGCTGTTTATGAATTTCATCTATTATAATTGCATCTCCATAAAATTTAAAGTATTCGTTTGCTATATTATAAACTCCACTTTTTAGAACTAATGGATTATCTGCCGATAAATACAGGCATTCTTTCACTGATTTATATTTTTCTTTAAAATGTTGTAGAACCAAAGTTGTTTTTCCTGTCCCTCTTGCTCCGGTTATTGTTATCATTCTGTTATCCCAATTGATCTGTTCAAACAGGTATCGCTTAAACTTTAAAGGGGTCAGAGAAATCAGCTTGTTTTGAATTGCAAAAAGTTCATTAAGTTCTATATTCACATTCCCTCCTGACATACTGAAGCAAACAATAAATGACAAACGTAATTGTCAAGAAAAACATATTTAGACCGTTTGCCTTGTCAGAAACAGAAGTTTATTGATTTCCAGGATACAAAAATCCCCCACCAAATAATCTCAGTGGGGGATTTTTATTAATTCATTCACTATTTCACGAGAAGCATTTTCATAATCTTTGAATAATGTTTAGTTTTTAATTTATAAAGATACACTCCAGAAGCTTGATCTCGGGCATCCCAAGTGTAAGAATGTTTGCCTGTTTCAAATTCATCCGTAACAATAAGCTGTCCTTTGATATTGTAAATTGAGAGAATCCCTTTTTCATTTTCTTTAATATTAAATGAGATAAGCGTGCTGGGATTAAAAGGGTTTGGAAAATTTTGATGCAGTTCAGTTACCAATGGAATTTCCGGGATGTTATTTCCTTCTGAAGGAATTGTTAATGAGATTGGACCAAAACTTTCTGTTTCACCGGAATTGCTTATACTTTCTATCCAGTACCAGTAGGTAAAACTTTCATAAACTTCATATTCATCAATGAAGGAATAGAATGAGGGTTGACTTGTTGTTCCATATCCTGGGATAGTATTAATATTAAGAATAAAAGCCTGTCCAAAATTAGAAGAGTATGCCCGATAAACATTCCATCCGATATTATCGGTTTCTGATTGTGTAACCCAATTCAAGGTTGGATAACCATTTTGGTAGGTAGCCGTGAAGGATGAGAGAGTGACAGGAAGGGGGTTTCCTCCTTCCGCTGTTTCTCCCATCGCATAGCCGTCATAGTTGCCGCCGCTGTATTGGGCAAAAGCTAAAACCGGCAGTATGATAAGGCCAACTAATAATACTAATGCTTTCTTTTTCATTTTTTTCTCCTTTCTTTTTTTATTGAATATTTTCTATTGAATATTGTCGATTTTCAATCTTCAATTCGTAAATCTTCAATCATCAACATAACACATAATTCCTTAATAATTCTTTCTTAACCTTCCCGGTATTTCCAAAATCAAGAAAAGCTATTGAGGACTGAATTGATTGCGTGACTTTTTCCACAGGAATGAGACCATTTTCATAATCTCTTTTCAATTTCTTCAGTCTATTTCGGAAACGATTTATCCCTTTTGGTAAAACCTTTCTATAAAAGGGATAGATTCTGAAACCAAGAAATGCAATACCTCTGTTTACCGGAAACGGTTGAAAACCCTTCTCATGAAAGTCCAATGCTAAATTCTCCTTAACAAAATCTTTTATTCTAAATGCAATTTCTAGAAGGACTTTTTTATCATCTCCTAAAATGAGAATATCATCCATATAACGAACATAAGGCTTTATACGCAGAGTGTGCTTTACAAATTGGTCAAGTTCATTCAGATAAATATTTGCAAAGAACTGTGAGGTGAGATTGCCAAGTGGCAGCCCACATTCTCTATACTTATCAATTTGAGAAGAGGAATCTATGATTTCATTTAACAGCCATAAAACATCCTCATCCTTTATCCATTTTGTTAGCAGAGTTTTCAAGACACCCCTGTCTATTGAATTAAAGTATTGCACAATATCCAGGTGAATAGCATATCTGTATGTGCGACTCCATTTTTGTGCCCTCTTAATTGCCCTGTGTGTGCCTTTTCCGATTCTGCAGGAATAACTATCGTAGATGAATGAATTATCAATCATAGGGTAAATCACATCGTGAACTGCGTGGTGCACAA
>JAVCCD010000134.1 GCA_030765665.1 Candidatus Tenebribacter mawsonii
AAATTGAGAGTTCTGGTGATTGATTCAAAACATTCGGCAGGACAGGATAATAACAAAAAAGCTATTGGTGGTATCAGGGCTACGCATTCGGATTTTGGAAAGATAAAAGTATCACAGAGAAGTATTGAGATATTTTCTACTTGGAATGATAAATATGGTGATGATATTGGTTGGTTGACAAACGGTTATAGCTTTCCAGCATATAACATTGAAGATGAAAAAAAACTCAAAGATCTGATGAAAATCCAACACTCTTTTGGCTTGAATATAAAATGGCTATCTCCCCAAGAATATGAAAAACTGGTTCCAGGAATTAACTTAGATGGTCTCCGCGGATCTACATATTCACCTGATGACGGTTCGGCATCTCCACTTCTTGCTATAAATGCTTTTTATTTTAAAAGTTTGGAATTTGGAGCTGAGTATAAATTTAACGAAAATGTTATTAATATTGAATTAAAAGATAAGAATGTTTCAAAGGTTGTAACCGATAAAGGACAATACTCTGCTGAATCTATAATTAATGCATCGGGTAATAGTGCAAAAGACATTGGTATGATGATGGGAATTGATCTTCCAGTAATTCCTGATAGTCATGAAGGTGCAATCACCGAACCCGTAGAGAGATTTTTCGAACCGATGGTAGTAGATATGCGACCAATAAAAGGGTCAGCTAATTACTATTTCTACCAAAATAATGAAGGTCAGGTAATTTTTTGTATAACACCATTTCCGTCAATTATTGGAACAGATAGCGATTCAACTTCTGAATTTTTACCACAAGTTGCAAAAAGGATGGTTGAACTCTTTCCCCGACTGGCTAATTTGAAAGTTCGCAGAACCTGGCGCGGACAATATCCAATGTCACCAGACGGGTTCCCAATTGTGGGAAGATCAAAAGAGATATATAATTTAATAAATGCCGTTGGTATGTGTGGACAGGGCTATATGCTTGGTCCTGGATTGGGTGAATTAATAGCAAGGATTGTTACGGATGAACTTACTGATGATGATATTAGAGCATTAATTAGTTTTGATCCTTATCGTGATTATTCCGGAATGGAGCAATTTAAATAAATGAAAGTTCATATAGAAAAAATTGAGACTTACGATTTTGATAAGATCTATAATTTTATTGAAAAATTAAACCTTGCAGAAATTCTCAAAGGTAAGAAGATAATTCTGTTAAAACCGAACCTGCTAGGTGCATTTCCACCAGAAAGAGCGGTTACAACAAATCCTGTAGTTATCGATGCTATTATTACATATTTAAAAAAAGTTGGGAAGGATATCATTCTTGGTGATAGTCCAGGAGGTTCTACATCTGTGAAACTTGTTTGGGAACGAACTGGGATGAAACAACTGGCAGAGAAACATAACATACCTTTAGTAAATTTTATAACTGGTGGCATTATTCAGCAACGAACAAAAACACTAAAATTTCCAATAACTAACTTTATTTGGGAAGCTGATGCGGTAATAAATCTGAGTAAATATAAAACACACAGTTTGATGTCTTATACTGGAGCAGTTAAAAATCTTTATGGCTTAATTCCCGGATTAAAAAAATCTGATTATCACAAAGAACATCCTGATCACACAAAATTTGCTAAAGTAATTTCAGGATTGTATTCACTTGTAAAAGATCGAATTGTTTATAATATTATGGATGGAATTGTAGGTATGGAAGGCGAAGGACCTTCTTCTGGTGATCCTAGAAATTTTGGAGTGATGTTTGCCAGTGAATCAGCTTCTGCTCTAGATTTTGTGGCTTCGAGTATGATGGGATTCCAACCTGATAAATTAGAATATATATTACCTTCTCTAGAAATTGATAAATTAAAAGAATCTGATATTGAAGTTTCTGATGAGTGGAAGAATTTCAAATTTCATAAAGTCAAAATTAAAAAAATTGGCTTGTATATAAAAATACTTGCTTACTCTCCAAAAATATTGACTGATCTTTTCAAAAAACATTTTACTTACTATCCCGACTTTAATGATAATTGTAGAAAATGTAACATCTGTGTAGAAAGCTGTCCAATGCAAGTGATGGAACTAAAAAAGGGAGATTCTCACCCAACCATAAATTATGACAAATGTATAAAATGCATGTGTTGCCATGAGATGTGTCCTTATCAAGCAATATATATACATAAAAGTTTTCTGGCAAAATTCATAATAAAATAATTTGAATTTCTACTTGCAAACAATTTAGGATCTATAAAAAAAGTGAAGCAAGAGGAGATGTGATAGTTATGAGTAAAATGAAATTCACAAAAAAATCATTAGTCTATATTATAATAGCATTTTTAGTTATTTATATACTACTTATTGATAGTGCAAGTTTTTACAAAACAAGTAGGATAAAGAATAAGCTCACATTACTTCAAAAAGATATCGACAATTTAAAAGAAGAAAACGAAAAATTAAAACAGGAAAACATCAAATTAGAAAACGATAAGGATATTTGGGAAAAAAAGGCTCGTGAAATAGGAATGCAGAAAGAAGGTGAGGAGATTTTCATTTTCAAAGAAAGCGAGGGTTTTTAAAGGATATTGTTAATAATTATTGTGAAAAAAATTTGACAAAAAGAAACCTGATTTCCCTAAATGACTACAAATATTTTATAAAAATAAATTCATAAAAATGGAATAATAAATGCAACATGATGAGAATGGAGAAAAATAAAGGTTATGAATTTTAATTTCGTAAATTTTGGTTATGTATTAATGAA
>JAVCCD010000302.1 GCA_030765665.1 Candidatus Tenebribacter mawsonii
AAGCCAACAATAATTGTTCGTTGTTAAAATTAAATCAGTCTGAGGAAATTATGAAGCTGAAGCCTAAACTATTATTCTTATTCGTGCTAATTTGTGCTAATTCATGGTTGCAATCCACAACCTGGCATATCAAACAAGACGGTTCTGGAGATTTTATCACCATCCAGGAAGGAATAGACGCATCCGTATATACCGACACAGTTCTCGTTTATCCAGGAACATACTACGAAAATCTGGATTTCAATGGGAGAGATATTGTTTTAGCGAGCCTGGAATTAACAACTGGTAACGAACAGTACATTGTATCTACTGTAATTGACGGTCAACGACAGGGAAGTTGCATAAGAATTCATAATGGAGAAACAAATGCATATATTCAAGGTTTTACTATCCAAAATGGTTTCGGCACTCATTTTTGGTCAAATGATGGAGGTGGAGTTCTTGTTCATGATTACAGTACTGTTTACATTACAAATTGTGTCATAAAAGACAATTTAGCTGCTGTAGGTGGTGGAATTCATGCAAGGCATGGTTTCTTAAACTTATCAGGTGTGAAAATAATTGAGAATTCTGCAAGTGTAGGTGGGGCAATTTATTTAGTAGATGACAGCACGGTTGATTTCGATCCAGATAATTGTTGTAATATTTACAACAATAATGCTGGGAAAGGAGCCGATCTATATATAAAAGATACCGGACATGTTGAAGTAATTGTTGATACATTCTCCGTTTTTGAACCGAGCCGTTATTTTGCCGAATATCTGGATAGCTCTACTTATACATTTGATATTCAAAATAACTGGATGGTATTAGAACCAAATGATCTTTATGTAGCTGAAGATGGTGATGATACTAATTCAGGCTTATCTCCTGGTGAGCCACTAAAAAACATCTCCTGGGCAGTACGTAAAATCCAGGCTGATAGTTTAAATCCTCGAATTGTGCACGTAGCAGCCGGTACTTATTCTCACGAGATCAATCAGCAGATTTATCCTATAGGTTGTAAAGAATACGTTTCAATAATTGGTGAAGATATAGAAAATACTATTTTGTGTAATGACTATACTCTTAGCACGCTATTAGCAAAAGATTTAGATGGAGAATTATCTGTTGAAAATTTTCAAATAATTAATATTTCAGAATATTATTCTTTTAGTATTTTTAACTTTTTTTCTTCTGGTAAGATAAATTTAAAAAACATTAAGGTTTCTGATAATAGTAATATTCAAAATATTGCTCGTCTTTATCAAGTTAACACTGATATAGATAATTTGATCATAACAAACAATACAGCCCGTGATCGGGCTGGTTTAAGTATGCATGTCTTTTCTGCGAATGTAAATAATGTTAAGGTAGCCAACAATACCAGCTATCAAACAATTGGCTACTCATCAGAATCTGCATTATATCTTTATGCCAGTGGTGATGTACTATTTGATAACTGCCAATTTTCTAATAATATTTCTTATAATCAGTTTTCAAATACAATCCGCACAGCAGGTCCATATTTCGAAGACCATCTAATGCGAATGTCAAACTCTCTTATTTCGGAAAATGAAACTATCAATGATCGGATATTCTATGTTCTAGGAGATGGTAACAACGAGTTTATAAACTGTACGTTTGCAGATAATACTTCCTCAAATACAACTATTAAATCCGAAGCTAATGTAACATTAACAAATTGTATAATGCATAACAATACTGATCATGAAATTTATATGGCAATGGATACTGTTTTGGATAGTATTTACACACTAAATGTAGATCACTGCAACATCAAGAGTGGAGAAGAGGGTATTTACAATCAAGGTAATGCTGCTATTATAAATTGGGGAGATGGTAATATTGAAGAATATCCACTTTTTCTTTTATCGGGTGATAATCCATATCAGTTAGCTTTAGGTTCTCCTTGTGTCGATACAGGTACACCGGACACAACAGGCCTATTCTTACCACCCTGGGATCTTTTGCATAATCAAAGAGTGTGGGATGGAGATGGGGATGGGATAGCTATCATCGATATGGGTTGCTATGAATTTAACTCTGAGCCATACGCTGGAATTCATGATGATGAGATACCTGTAGTTGATTACCAATTAACTAACTTCCCAAATCCATTTAACCCTGAGACAAAAATAGTATTCGACTTACCTGAACCAGGACAAGTGAAACTGGAGATTTATAACATTAAAGGACAGAAGGTAAAAACTTTATTAGATTGCTATATGAGTCCCGGTAGAAGCGAAATGCTTTGGAATAGTAAAGATGATAATGGCAAAAGAGTTTCTAGTGGTGTTTATTTCTACAGATTGCAAACACCCACAAAAGTTCTTACAAAGAAGATGATGCTGTTGAAATAACTCACCCTGCTGTCCCTCTCTTTCCCGTTTCACTCAAAGAGAGGGAACATAAGATACCGTTGTAATCCCGAAAGCTTTCGGGATTCAGAGAGACATAGTCGACGTTGTACGTCGATGATAAGCGCAACGTGCAACGTTACGGTACAATATAAATGTAGCTCATGACTTCAGTCGTGGAGATAGTTATTACTCAAAAAAGAAGAATCACTTATTTTACGGATGATTAAGGGTAAAAAGTTTCTCCTTAGAGCCAAACACTCCAGATTCTTCGTGAGAAAAAAATGAAAGATTTTCTCATAAAGACGGAGTGTTTCCCAATAACAGCTTGATAATTATTAAAAACAGAATAATAACTTTTTATTTGACTTCAATTCAGCT
>JAVCCD010000047.1 GCA_030765665.1 Candidatus Tenebribacter mawsonii
GTACTGTTACAATTTTTCTTATTTTCATAGTATTTAGTTATTTATTTTATAATTATCAGTTATTGTTTGAATATGGTGGCTATTTCTTCGTTTCGATAATCCAGATTTTCATTTATTACACCTAACGGTGGCAATATGATAAGTTGGGCATTTTGAAACACCAAACATTCAATTTACTACAATGATTATTTAATGTTAAAATATTCATATTTAGCACTATCCGCCCAATTTATTATATTGCGTGTTATTTGCTGTAGGTTTTCTTATCCATTTTTCCAATTATTTTAAATCTAATCAAATATGTATTGTTAAATTCAAATTCTGATTATTTAAAGTATTTATCATCTCATAATACAATTTTTTGCTTATAGAAGATTATTTCATAATTATCAATTTTCCCGATTGACAAGAACTATTTGCTGTCAGTGTGTAAAAATATATTCCAGTTGTTAAAGCCCTTAAGTTCACCTGAATAGAATGTTTATCTTTCGATTGTTTTTTATATATTTTAATACTTACCATATTTCCAAACAGATTATACACTTCTAGTTTTACAAATGCACTTTCTAATAAATTATATTCTAGTGTTATAATTCCATTAGATGGGTTAGGATAAACGTTTAAATTTTTAATGATCGATTGACCATTGGATTTATCCCAATGAGGATTTTCCAAAATTCCAACCCAATTTTCTGCTTCAAATACTTCAATAGGAATCTCAATTGATTGATTTTGATAATTAATCGTTAAGATTGTAGTGCCAATACTTTTTCCTTCAAATATATTTAAATTAACATACTTGGCTACTGCAGTATCAATTATGCTGTATTGAACTTCATTGATATAACTTAAGTTTCTTTGTATGCCATCATTAAAATAACCAGTCAAAAAAATGCTTTGCTTTTGACCTATAACGAGGAACATTCTTTTAGGGTCGCAGATAATACTGTCCAAATTTGCAGTAGTGTTAATATTTATTGCTAAAGTATCATAACTAACATATCCCTCATCATCATATCCAAATACCATAATGTTAGTTAAACCATATGAATCTGAAGGAATTTGATAATTAAAAATAGTGGATGATAACTGGGTCGTATCCTTTATAAACACATCATCGTTAAAGGATGATGAAAAAGCCGTGAAAATTATCTTTGAGATATCGCTTGATCCTGAAACAGATACCTGAATAATATCACCTGCATTGAAAGTATCACCATTATTGGGGCTAATTATATCTATTGAACCGTCAGCTAATTCAAGAGGTAAAACAAAAAACGGGTCTGACTTATAATGACTTGTCAATGTTGCTGGAGTGAAACCCGAATGGCTGAAATAACTATTATTACTAGGTTCAAGATTTAGACCTATTTTAATTTCATTTATGATATCATTATTTGATGCTTGGCCTAAATGTGGTTGTGACATAAAATGTGTAGTCGCTGTATTTACCAATCCACCATCTTCAGAGTTAACAGGCACAATAAGATCATTTGAAACATTATAGTAGAGATATGAAAGATAATCATTAATTGACATGTTAAGGATTGGAGCAACGATATTAAAAAATAACATCCATGAAGATGCAGAACTGAAACTTGCTTCTGTTGTAACAACATGCGATGGAACATTATTATTATTAAGAGTAGCTCCATTTAAATTATTTTCAACTGCATAACTATCTACTTGAAGATCTTCGGCTGCACCATCATTAACATGTTTCCCCGGAAATTTAGTTTGCAACCATCCATTAACAAAAAGCCTAGCCAATATCCCTTCAACAGTATTACTCATAAGAAGATTGGCACTTTGAGTGCCTGAATGAGGCGTTCCAATTGTAATAAGTTTATGAATATCTTCTCTATAACAGTTCTGAGTTTGATTCTGTGAACAAATAGGATTCTGTAAATACAGTCTGGATAGTACGCCCCCCATACTGTGTGCAACAACATCAATTTTACCAGCTGAATAATTCCAAAATCTAGTAGAATAAAATGTGCCATTTACAGCATTTTTTATCACATTTGCATTCTCAGAAAAACTTAACGAATTAGTGATTACATAACTGGCTCTGTAAACTAATGGGTCATTATAACGTCCACTATTTATTAAATCAGTTTCCATATTTGTGAAAGTTGACGAACTTCCCCACAATCCATGAACCATTAAAACAGGTGCTCTGTATACTTGTATTGGGTATTCATAAATTAAGTTATCATTATTAGAAATATCTATTATCTGTATTTTATCTTCCCTGTATAGACTTTCAATATCCATATATGTCGGGTGAGTGAATCTTGCAATAATCGTATCTTCATTGTAGGAATAATCTTCTAATCTAAATTCACCACTATAATCAATTGCATTCGATGTAGTATAACTTTCTATGGCAAATTTTAAAAAATCATCGTTTATCTCTGTATTATTCTTAAACTTAATTAATGTTGCGTTTGAGCCATCAGCACATATTTTTATAGGTGGTAATGGAGTTGAATTTGTTTGACCAGCCCAAAGTTCTTTTGAGTCAGTAATGTCTGGGTTGTTTGGTAAATTATTGTAAAATCCAATCCAGCATGGGGTTAGGGTATTTTCTTCTAGACATTGTTTAATAAGTCTGTAAATAATTAAATCAATTTCACCAGGTCCAAAATTAAAGGCACCCATCAGTTCAAGTGTCCACTCAATAACATATCCATTTCCGTATTTCCAGTATAATAATGCTGGGTCATTATTATCATATTTTAAAAGTACAGTTGAATTATCTTTTGGTATGGCTGATCTTCTAGTGTAATTAGTACCTACCCTGCTAAAAAGCAGAGGTAAACCTTCGAAGATTGAATTAGTAGGATCAACTACTTCTAAGTAATCACCATAAGGTAAATTACCATCATTAATTGCTGGCAAACTATTATTGAAATTATCAATACTCCAAAAATTAAGCACTAATATTTTACCAGAATTATAGATGTCATCTTCAATTATGGATGCAGTTGTCTCACTAAATGAGTTATCTCCTCCTATAAATATTATATCTATATTTTCGTCAATAAACTCAGATACATTATTATCAAAATAAGAACCATTATAACAATCAATAGAAATATCAATATTGAATTCATCAGTATGACTATCAAAATCAAAGCCTCCAGTTTCGCAATATTTTGCACAATGTTTAATATTTTGTGATAGTAAGTTATTAGAACAAATTGTACATAGAATGATTATTATTGATAATAATCTGATATTCTGTCTTTTTAAATAGTTCATGATATTAGTTTTTGATTTTTACATTTATGATGTTTCTTTTGAATTCTATTCTTTCAAATTGACTCATTACCCCTATTGCAAATAACGATTTGCGCTAAGATTAGTTGCCGTTGCGAAGAAGTTTCTTGTCTGTGACTACAGACAAGAAACGGACTGTAAATGTTTATGTTATAACTTTCCCGGCAATTAATTTTTAGCGTGTGTTACAA
>JAVCCD010000014.1 GCA_030765665.1 Candidatus Tenebribacter mawsonii
AGATCACCACCTCTTTGATTATTTGCCGGAGAATAGAACCAATCCTCAGATTTTACTTTATCAACATATTGCCAGAATCCATCAACTCCATCACCAAAAGACTCGATCATATTCTGGGTTCGTGGTAACCAGAATCCTAGCCAGTGGTATTCACCAGATGCCAAAGATCCAGTGATTACATGATCTACTGGTAAACGATTACCACCTACAATCAATACTGTAGGATCAGCGCCATCAACAACTTCAATTTTGTATCCTTCATGGCGGAAAAGCATGTTGTCGAATCCGTAATCCTCAAATACACTAGTAAGTGGGATATAATCAATTTCAATATCACCATCTCGGTAACCAAGTATTTTGTCAAAATCGGTTATTGTTGGATCACCTTGTTCAGCTAATTGAAGAAGACCTGGAGTTTGCAATAGAGGATTCCAGTAAGCTTGTTCAAATATTTCTCCATTAGATGTACCTTGTTCGCTAAGACGAGGGTAAGATGACCAAGTAACACCAGAAGTAAAAAGCTTTGCATCAAGCTCAAAAATATCTACATATGTAACAATCTCACCATCACGCGGGATTTCAACTAATGAAAACTGATTTATGTTTTGCCCCTGAGGAATTACTATATCTGTTTTCACTACCACAAATTCATCATTAAAAGATTTATATGACAAATTAGCACCAGGATTATTCCTAAATGCATATAAAGCTTCTCCATTAGATATAACAAAATTTATTTTATAATTATAAAATTCATCATGAAAATAACTAGCGAAATCACCAAATTCACCATTATAATTCAAGGCAGCTATAATACCACCTACTACGTCACCTTCATATTCAAGAATGTGAGACATTATAAAATGAAACAATAGTTCACTATCGATCCAGTCGGAATAATTATTACTACTTGCACCCCAATTAGATGGATGGTTAATAAACCATTGTTCTCCATGTTTATCGTCAAGATAGTTCATCATTCCTTCCCGAAGATCATCACAATCACCATTATGTTGGAATGTATAAGTATTATCATTACCTACTTCAAACCAAAAAGGATGATTGCCGTATGCACCTTGGGTTGTCGATCTTGCATGCCCTAAGACGATTGCAGTGTCATTATTAGGATTTCCGACAGCATCTTCTGCATCATCCATTTGTTGAGGGTGAGTTTGATAAGATGTATTAATTCCTACTTGGTGAAACCTCTGCGAAGATGGTACTATGGTTTCCCCATCTTTGTAATAAATCACACCATATCCATCATCGTTTGTACCCCCGCTTGAGTTGTTTTTAAGAAATTGAAATACTTCATCTGGGTAATCAAAACTATTGCTTCCATTTGTAATATCCGGCATAATATATCCAGATTTTGTTAACATGGCCATCATATCACATTCTGCATTCAATACAACTGAACCTAAACTAATCATAATTAATGTTACTATTATGAATATTGACTTAATGTTTTTAGAAAACATGAAAAACTCCTTTTTTTCTTTTTCTCATTAGAAATACTATTGGAATAATGCAAGATATTTTTCTAATGAGATTGATTAATAGTTTATTTTCAAATATGACAAAGCTAATTTTTGAGATTAAATATTCACTTTCTGATACACGGGTTACTTCTTTTCTACATTTAATGCTATTTTATGGTTCGCACATTTTTCTTTCCTCCTTCCTATTTTTTTAGTTGCTTGTAATGTTTGGCAGCTGCCACGCTCTTCTTGCTTTTCTTCTTGCTTGGCTGTGGAGCTGTTTGTTAGCAGCTTCTTCATTATTTTAATAATAAACATTTTCTAACAACCTTGGATTTACCATTCACTTTCAATTTATAGAAATAAACACCCGCACTAACAGATCTTCCTGATTCATTATCACCCTTCCAAACTATAGAATGATATCCTTTCTCAAATACACTTTTTACTATTTTTTTCACTTTTTGTCCTTTTATGTTATAAACTATAATCTCAATATTACTTTCTTCTGGGATAGAGAAAGCGATCGTAGTTGAGGGATTAAAAGGATTCGGATAATTTTCTAATCGAAAAGAAATTGAGTCATCATTAATTGTGTCTTCAGAAAATCCTAAATCATCATTGTGGAAGATAAAAGCTGCTCCTGGATAATCAGTAAACTCAACATTATATGAAGCTCCTACTAAAATGTAATCTTCTGATAAGGACACTGAATCTCCAAAATAATCATAAATTTCTTCAGCACTGGATGTTAATTTTGTGA
Source organism: Candidatus Tenebribacter mawsonii (assembly GCA_030765665.1). Taxonomy (GTDB): domain Bacteria; phylum Cloacimonadota; class Cloacimonadia; order Cloacimonadales; family TCS61; genus Tenebribacter; species Tenebribacter mawsonii. The sequence goes on from JAVCCD010000014.1 coordinate 2,245, forward strand.
TTTCAATCCAATTATCTTCTTGCTTCTGGAATAAATAAGCAGAACCAGGACTTAGCTCATCATTGTATAAATAAAATGCTCCAGCAAGAATAAGATCACCTTTAATACAAACATCAATTCCAAAGAAGTCCCAAATACTGCTGTCTCCAGCTGTTAATTTAGCTTCTTGATTCCAAATGTTTTCATCTCTGTGATAAACAAAGGCTGCTCCCGCTCCGACACCATTTTCACTATCTTCAGAAGCACCAATAACTAAATAATCACCATCAATTGAAACAGATTTTCCAAAACTTTGCCATTCATTTGCATTGATATCGAAAAGTTTAGTTTCCTCTATCCAATTCTCTCCAAATCTTTTGAATATATAAGCTGAGCCAGTGCATAAATTATTTACATAATCACTATATGCTCCACAAACAATAAAGTCATTTGAAATTGAGACAGAGATTCCAAAGTAAGCATTATCAGATCCTTCGCTTGCAATAATTTTTTCTTGTTCACTCCACTCTATCTCATCATAATAATACACATAAGCAGCGCCTGAATCACTTCCGTTTTCATCATTTTCACAAGAACCAATAACAATATAATTACCAGATAAAGAAACCGACCTTCCAAAATGGTCGTAATCATTTCCATCATTTGGTAGCAACTTCTCTATCTCTTCCCATTCATTATCCACGAATTCAAAAACATAAGCTGCTCCTGTGTACGTACCAATTTCACAATTATTCGGAGCTCCGACAACAATACAGTTTTCTTCAATACAAACTGAATATCCAAAGAAATCAGAATAATGTCCATCACTTGGTACTAATTTAATTTGCTCTATCCAAATTTCTTCTTCTTTATAAAAAACATACGCAGAACCATCATTCCTTGCTCCAACTACAGCATAATTGCCATCGATAGAAACAGAATAACCAAACAAATCCTCTTCATTACCATCAGAAGCAAGCAATTGCTGTATTTCTACCCAGTCTGCTACGAGATAAGTGCTGAAGATAATTATAATACAAAGGATAATACTCAATTTTATCACAATTTACTCCTGTATAAATTTAATTGCTGCTAATGTTCGAGCACGCTGCGGGATCGGAACGATCCCAACTGAAAGCGGACAAACCAAAGTTTGAATCGGTACGATTCAGACGAAAGCGGACAGATAACCCAACCGCAGGTGCTTTTGTTGAACTAAGCCGCTAGC
>JAVCCD010000321.1 GCA_030765665.1 Candidatus Tenebribacter mawsonii
CAAGAAATTCAATGTTAACAAAAATATGAATTTTCAGCGGAAATTTCAGTTTAACCAAATTAAGGATTTTCATCAAAAAATTCAATTATTAGATTTATAAAAAATCAATCCTTTAATCAGAGTTGGAAAATGTAAAATTATTTTTGAATCCAAATGCACAAAATTCAGTTAAAATCGACAGAATCAATTTTTGAATCATTAAGAAGAATTCATTTGGCTTTGTAAAAACCCAATTTGCTTTTTCGTTTCTTTCGAGAAATAATCGAAACACTTTATTAAAATTTAAAGATCAATTCTGAATTAAATCTCAGTTTACTTTTTTCTTTAAAACTCGAACTCAAATCAGATATTCTTTTAGTAACGCATAATGTTTGGAGTGCGCCACGTTCTTCTTGCTTCTCAGCCTGCTGAATGTGGGAACGCTTGTTAGCCACGTCATCTTTTAAAAACTTACCAACTTGAGAAAATCCCTAGCTGATATTTCTTTTCTATTTCAAAAGTAAACACTTTTTCATATCAATAACTCGATTATCAACAACCATTTTGTAAAGATACAAACCAGAACTTGCCGAATTTCCTGAAGAATCTTTACCATCCCAAATAACATCATGTACACCTCCTTCCATTGTTTTGTTGGCTAATTGTTTCACTAACCTTCCTTTTATATTATAGATATTTAATTCAACAAATCCCGATTCCTCTATTGAAAAGTGTATTGTTGTGCTTATGTTGAACGGGTTAGGATAATTATTTAACTCATCACTTGTAATAATTAATTCATCATTCGTAATTCCGACAGGTGGTTCTTCAAGAAAGTTACCATTAGAGTCTTGAAACCAGATTTCTAAAAATCCTTCCATAGCATTATTGGTATATGAAGTTAAAAAATCAAGTGTTGTATCTCCATTTATATCAACAAAGTCAAAACAACCCCATAGGTCAATCGGACCACAATTTATTGGTAATAATTCAAGCTCTTGAAACTCATAATCACCATTATTATAAAATACACCTTGAAAGTATGCTAAATCTACAAGATCATCTCCATTAATATCTTTTGCCAATATTCGATCCCAATCGAGCATATAAATAAGATTACCTCCTTCTAGTGTGCTTTCATGTTCGATAAAAGTAAAATTACCAAGATTTTCAAAGATGGAGAAATAAAGTATATCAGCATCATCATCAAAAAATGATCTGCAAATATCAATATCTCCATCATTATCAAAATCAGCAAAATTTAAAATACCGTTAATGAATTCCCAATTAATTTCTGTAACAGGGTTGGTTGCATCAGGATATGAAAATATTTTAAATCCATAATAACCGTAATTTATGATTTCATCAAAACCATCATTATCAAAATCTACAGATTCTATTCGTGCATAACAATTATAATGGTTTTCTTCAAAAGGTATAAAATTTCCGTTTCCATCATTTGGAAAATATGACCAAAAGAGTGTGTCTGTAGCATAGTTAACAAAGAATGCTTCCACATAACCATCTCCATCCCAATCACCAAAACTGAATGCGTGACTAGAAGGCATAAAAATACTGTCAGGAATAACTTCTGTGAAATTGTTGAAAACCCCGCTGTCATTATTATCAACTCTTAGTACAAGTTCAACATCAATAGCTGATATACTTACGATATCTACAAAGTTATTATTATTTACATCCTGTAGGAAATTACGATTGTTATAACGACCAAAACCGCAGGGATGGTAAATATATTCAAGAGAAAATCCACAATCTCCATCGTTTCTCATTATTGTTGCAGCTGGATAAGTAGCTGAACCTAGAACATGACTGCCAATAACAATATCCATGTCGTTATCATTATCAATATCTTTGCAGTCAAAAACTGTTGTCCAGCCTTCAAATTCAAATTGAAGACTAAAACAAGATGTTGTAGATATAAGCATTATTAAAATAATAGTTTTCATTTTCTTACTCCCTGTTTTTACATTCCTCTATATACATATCCCAAAAAATACCAAATTGTGACGACACCACTCAATATTTTTTATTTTTTTTCAGTTACTTCCTGTTGTGCCTAATGTTCGAGTGCGCCACGTTCTTTTTGCATCTCTTTCAATCTGAATGTGGGCACTTTTGTTATACACCATAATCTTCAAAATTCTATTTCAACAAGAGCATACGCTTTATTGATTCTTGATTACCAACTTTGATTTTATAAAGATAAATGCCTGAACTAACAGGCTTATTTAGAGCATCAACACCAGACCACAAAACTGAATGTTCCCCTTTTTGCATTTGTTCATTTATTAAAGTTGATACCTTTTGCCCCTTAATATTATAAATAGATAATGCTACATGATTTTCTTCAGGAATTGAAAAAGAGATTGTTGTTGTTGGGTTGAACGGATTTGGATAATTCATCAGGTTGAAATCGTTATATGCAAAAACAATCTCATTCTCATCCACATCAACTATTTCAAACATTGGAATTGCTATTTGGGTAAATTCACCATCAAATACTTCAATTTGATATTCGATCACATCCTCGTAAAATACACGTTCTGCATAAACATCATAAATGCCGACAGGAAGTTTGTATTCAAAATTACCAATGCTGTCTGAGAAGGTGAATTCACCTGGTTGGTTGTTGATCTTGAGTAAAACATAATCTACAGGATCTCCGGTTGTAGGATTATAAGTTACACCTTCAATTCCTCCAAGAGAAGGTGCACCAAATTCGTAAGGACCAATATCGATTATTGCAGTTCCGTTATTGTCTCCATCCCAAACTCTGTGATTGTAATCCATATCGAACGGATAATAATAACCAAGTGTATCAAATCCTGCATCTATTGCCAGGCTGCCTTCAATTAAATGAAAATCTCCGTTTTGGATGTCTTCGAAAAGTGTTTGTGCCTGCACCGAATCAACCCAGATATTCCCGCCGCCATCTATAAGCGGTGGATCAAGTGGAAAATCAATTATGCAATTGCGAAAAGATGGGTTGCCATTAATATTATGCTCGGTTAATTCTTCATTACCAATAATTATACTATTCTCATAAGATACAGTAGCACTCCAGATTGCATATTCATTGTTGATAGAAACATTATTAACACAATATGGATTATAGCCAACTTTTAATCCATATCCTTCATTATTGAAACAGATATTATTAAAAACTTCAATTTCACCAGGAGTCCAGATCTCACCATTGTTTGTAATATTATTGTAAAGCTTTCCTGTAACATATTCAGTATAAACATCACACCCTTCAAAATAATTATCACTGATTTCTACGTAAGCCTGATCTATATCTATACCTTTGTAGCCACCTAGGAAACGATTGTTTTTGATATAAATGGAATCACCAACATCACCACCTTCTATACCTGTTTCACAATTACTAAAATCATTATCATAAAAATATGATATTTGAGTATTCTGAGCAGTACAAGTTAGTATCTCTCTACAAGAATCATTATGATTATCTGCATAATATGTAGAACTTGCAACAATTGCACGATCATTAATAAAATTATTGCTTACTATTAATGCAGGTTTGTAGTTTATTTCAGGTCTGTAAATGCTTAAATGCAAACCACCCCAGATTCCCTCAATAAAATTATTAATATTATTGTTATACGAAAACTGGCATTTAGACACTTCAATCATTCTTGTTAGATTGTAATATGCAGAAATACCAACACCATTATTGATGAATGTGCAATTATTTAATAATCCTTTTCCGTTCCGTATTGAAACTGCACCTAAAGCATTATTACTCACTGCAATACCAATCCCAGCCGAATATTCAAATTTACAATACTTAAATATAGGCATTTCACTTTGCTCGGTTATATAAAGACAACCCCAATAATAATCAAAAACATTCTGCATTCTTGTGAAAGTAATACTATCTTGTGAAGTTCCTTCTGCAATTATTTTGCCGTCAATCCAAAACATCTTTGCAATAGAATCACCACCATATAACCAGAAATTTTCATCATAATCATTCCAACTCGTACAAGGTGCTCCGCTTACTTTTATTTCTGTACCTGGTAAAATCGTTAGAGTAACACCAGAATCAATATAAAGATTTTCAATTACGAGATAGGGGTTATTTTCAGGAGACCAAGTAGTATCTTCTGTTAGGTGACCTCCAACTTCAATTGCGAATGCAATTGAAGAATGAAAAATTGTAAATGATAAATTTAGAATTATAAGGAAGAATAATTTTTTATTCATAATTACCTCACCCTAAATCCCTCTCCTATACAAAGGAGAGGGATTTTGAGTTGATTAAGTGTTACTTAAGAAGCAACATTTTACGCATTACTGTGTCATTATCTGATGTGAGTTTGTAGAAATAAATTCCTGATGCAATTGCTTTATTATTGCTGTCTTTACCATTCCATTCAATAGAATGTTGACCAACTGAAAGTTGCTCATTCATTAATTGTTTAACCTTTTGACCTTTTACGTTGTAAACAGCAATAGAAACATTAGACTCCGCAGCAAGATCGAAAGATATCGTTGTTGTTGGATTAAATGGATTAGGATAATTAACCAATGACAGAATGCTTCCGGCAATTGGAGCAACTTCTTCTTCCTGCTCTTCAGGATAGAAAGAGAATTGAGTTTCCAGTTCTCTTACTTTTGCCTGATATTCATCGAGAGTAGAAGTTTTTACTGTACAATTTACAGGTAAACCTCTTTCACCTTCGTCAGCAAGTTCCAAATAACAATAACCTTGATCGATCATAGCTGAGATAACTTCATCCGGCAATTCGGAACTGACTATTATATTCTCTAATTCTTCGATTGCTAGAAGGTAATCTTTTTCTTTCATTAGTGTTTTTGCCGATATTTTTTTTATCGTACCATAAAGATGAGAATCTTCTGATACACTTAGATCTGTAAGATAATATCTAAGACCGGCAAAATCTTCATTTGCCAGATTCTCGATATGATAGAGATAATAAACAGCACTAATCGCCTCGGGAGAATCAAGATAATCCGCAAGCAATTGATAAAGTGTTTGCTGTGCAGAACTATAATTTTGATTAGCAAAATCTAAAGAAGCAGAATCAAGAAGTTCTTTAGCACCAGTGATTCCACCTTGTGAGAATATCCAGGCAGGAGTAGCCGGAGGCTCAGGATTTGAAGGATATAAATGAGTATCATTAGTAATATTTGTACCACTAATATCAACCGATTCAGTTGGATCCCATTTCACGTTCATCAATAAGTAATAATCCGAACCAGAACCATAAGTACTGTCTGTAATAGTTATATTTGCATTAGGGTTTTCCATTCTAAAAGTATTATGCCAACCGACATATTCAGCATAACCATTGTTGCTTATAAACAAGTCAAAAAACATTTCCTGATTGAATGTAGTCCCATCATAGCAGAGCATACCAAAACCAGTATTTTCTTCTATGTAATTGTTGCTGAATTCACTAAATGCTACACCATTCGGTTTGACACCATCACCGTTATTATAATTGAATTTACTGTTGTTGATTTTAGAAGTATTTCTTGATGCTTCATATAAGTAAATGCCACCACCATTATCTTGTATTTTAACATAATTAAGATCAACCGGAGATTCATAGGCAACAATAGGATAGGCTGGAGTGTCTTCAAAATTACAGTATACATTATCTTCTACATTTCCGTGTACTGTTAGTTCGTGTCCATCTCGTACAACAATTTGACCGGCATCGTGGAAATTCGTTTGATGTAAATTCAAATATGCAGTATTTCTTGCACTCAAACCAACATTCTCTATCGAGAGTTTACGAATTCCTGAGATGTCACAGTTAACAAACCAATATTCAGCTTCATCCGATGGACTCTGAATAAAAATACCATCCCATAAATTATCTGAATATGAAGCAATTGTAATTTCAGCACCAGGATTTTGAATGTCATCTGGTGTAGTAATCTTACCACCGTTTGTGCAGATTATACGATCACCAGGTATCGGTTTTTCTCCACCGACAGGATATCCGGGAGGTGTAGCTTCGTAGGTTGTTGGTGTTGAGCCGGTTAGGGTGCTACCCCAATCTAATAAAAGGATACCATTGTTTTCGACAACGACTTCTGAAGCGTGATTAAGTTTAAAATTTGAATCCTCTTGAAGGGTAACAGTACCGTTAATAGCGAATGTACAATGAGAAACAAAAGTTGCTTCTGCATCAATATTAAGTGTAACACCTAAAGGGACAGTTATATTATCGGTAATTAATATGTTTGTATCCCAAGTTGTAGATTGAACTATTGTGCCAGATTTAAACTCAGGTGGATCAGCTAAGTCAATAGTCTCTATGTCTCCATAAGGAGAAAAAATAGCCAAATGATCTAAACCAAGCTGAGTTCCACTTGCTGTTCCGGATGTGATACCCCAGAAAGTGTCATTCTCTACATATTTAAGGTCATAATCGGAATCATATGTACATCTATAAGCGTATAAGTTAGTGTCATCTGATATTATAAAGTTTGCATGAATATTTGAGCTAATAATTGAAAGAGAATCAAGAGCATTATAGATACCCTGGATTACATCACCACCTTTATACTCAATATTTGCCAGAATATAATGAAAATATAATTCGCTGTCTATCCAAGTATCTAGTGAATCAATGCTAGGAAAAGCACCCCAGTTTGAAGAATGAATCTCTTCATCAAACCACCCTTCATGTAAGTCCACAGTTCTTTGGTAGAATTCTGTTTTTAATGAACCTACATTTCCATTATGCTCAAAGGTAAAGAATTTACCCTCTGTTTCAATCTGTAAACGAAATGGATGATTACCTTGTCCTCCAGTGCCTTGCCTATCATGACCTAATACTATAGAAGCTTTAGTATTATTATTCATAATTACTTGCACAGCTAAGTCAAGGGAGTCTTTCCAAGCTGGTAAGCCACCAGTATAATATGTATTATCGTTTGGTGTGGGATCCGTTTGGAACCAAGATTGATTATCATAATCAAAGCTCCCATCTTCCGGATAATAGATAACGCCATAGCCATCATCATTAGCAGCATCCGGCCAGGTTCCACCGGCATGAGATTCATCTTTCATAAATTGGAAAAAATCATACGGATCATCCCAATTTCCAGTTCCCTCACCAACCCAAGAAATGAAATTACCTTTCTTGGCAATCATTGCTATCATTTCACAACTGCATATAACGTAATTGTACTTATACTCATAACAAAAAGTATTGTTATGATTAGAATTGACTTTATGTTTTTAGGAAACATAGAAAACCTCCTTTTTTATTTTTTTTCATTAGAAAAAGTCTTAAATTAATGCAAGTCTTTTTTTTCTAATGGGTGCGAATGAGACTTTATTGTCAAAAGAATCTGACAAGATTTGTTTTTTTACATTTCATATCCTCATATAAGAAGATTAATATATTATGAAATTTAAGGTCAATTCTGAGAATTTGATTTTTTTTCAAATCGGGTTACAGTGTGTTTCATTTTTTTTAGTTCTTTATGGGGCTTTCATCTCTTTTTCCTCCTTCTATATTTTTATGGTGTATAATGTTTGAGCACGCTGCGGGATCGGAACGATCCCAACTGAAAGCGGACAAACCAAAGTTTGAATCGGTACGATTCAGACGAAAGCGGACAGATAACCCAACCGCAGGTGCTTTTGTTGAACTAAGCCGCTAGC
>JAVCCD010000347.1 GCA_030765665.1 Candidatus Tenebribacter mawsonii
ATAAAATAAATGGTACCCCCGACCCGATTTGAACAGGTGACCTTTTCCTTAGGAGGGAACTGCTCTATCCAACTGAGCTACGGGGGCACATCCATAAACTATTATTATGAAAATTTTGCACACGTTTGTATGTCAAGCAAATGATTTAATTGACAGATTACCAGTCTGCTTACAATTCCAATATGGAAATAATTTTGAGGATGTGTGATGTTGAATCTTATAAATATTAGAAAAGAATTACATAAAATTCCTGAACTTGGATTTGAAGAATTTAAAACACAAAAATATATTTTGCAATTATTAAAGAAAATGGATGGAATTAAAATTCACACATTCGATTTCACAGGCATTTTAATAGAGTATTTGCATGGGAACGGAGAGTATAAACTTTTCAGAGCTGATATGGATGGGCTTCCAATAATTGAGGATACAAATTGTGGATTTGATTCAGAACATAAAGGCAAAATGCACGCTTGTGGTCATGATATGCACATGACGATTCTCATTGGACTAATTGAAAAAATTGTGAATAGCAACCTTAATGAAAACCTATTGTTTTTATTCCAACCAGCCGAAGAAGGAAAAGGTGGCGCAAGAAGGATCTTAGATACAGGGATATTTGATAAATTTGAAATTTCAGAAGCTTATGCCTTACATGTGAATGGAGGATTAGAAACGGGAAAAATTTCTTCGAAGGCAGGAATATTCTTTGCTAATACGCAAGAGATAGAAGTTGTTTTTAAAGGTAGAAGTGCACATGTTGCATTTGCGGATAAAGGGATAAATGCTCTCACTGCTGGAACAGAGTTTTACCTTGAGATCGAGAATGAAATACATAAGAAATTTCCTACTGGGAAACAAGTTATTTGCTCTTTTGGAAAAATGAGTGCAGGTGTTGTGATGAATGCTATCCCTGCTGAATGTAAGTTAGAAGGAACTTTTCGAGCATTTACAAGTGAAAATCATGAAATATTGAAAACTCTGATAGAACAAGTTAAAGAAAGAATCGCAAAAAAGCATAAGATTGAAGCTGAAATAATTTACAAAGCTTATTATAAAGAAGTTGTAAATAATGAAATGCTATTTGATAAATTAAAACTAATAGCTAATGAAATGCATATAAAAGTTGAAGAAGCAAACAAGGTTTTCACAGGTGAAGATTTTGGATTCTTTACCGAAAAATATAATGGTCTTCTTTTCTGGCTGGGAGCTGGGAATGAAAATGATAATGCTAATCTACATTCCCCCAAATTTCTTCCAGATGAAAAAGTAATAGATCTTGGAGTTGAAATCTTTTTTAAACTGATTTAAAAGATTTGTATCGAATAAAAAACCGCTTCAATTTAAAGCGGTTTTTTTGTATATGTCACAATCCTTATCTACAAATCATCATCATCCAGATCAATATCTTCAAGATCATCTTCGTCTTCTTCATCCTGCATCCAGTCGGGGCAAAAAGCTACATTTTCTGTGTGATCCCAACCATCTACATTTTTAAGTCCATACGTATCTAGAATCTCTTCTTCCCAAAGCGAATATCGAACTTTATCATCATCAATATCGTAAACCAGAACAGGTTTATGGAATTTTCGCAAGCTGAAATTTCCACCACGTAATTCAAAAAATTCCATTATTCTTTTTTTATCTTTTTCAGCGATCATCATAATTCGCTCCTTATATCAATTTAGTTGACCCATTTAATTCAATCAATTTACTTGTTCACAAAAGTGAAGAAGGATAGATATGTCAAATAAATTTGGATTTAAGTTTAATAAGGTTTTTGTAATATTGATATTTAGTCTTATTATTGTAAATTCATATGGATTTGAACCCAAAGCAATCGATTTCCTAAACTCATATCAATATAATCTATATCGTTCATGGTTGAGTACTGAAAAACTTGATAGTGATCTTCCTGCAGGTTTTACTAGCGAAAAAGTCGTAAAAAGTTTTTTAGATAAAAATGATCGTGAAGTTAATGTCGAATATGACTGGCAGAATTGGAAAATAACCTCGCAAAGAGAGATGATCCCATTTCTGTTTTATATCGATGATGATTTGATGATTGGATCGTACATAAATTTTATTGAGAGATTTGTTTATAGATTAAATTGTAATGAGATAAAATTTATATCAGATTTTGCAGATCATACTAAAATTATATTGGAATATAGCGGGCTTATTGGAGAAAGTGCATTAAGCAATATTTGGGAAGAACGTCCAAGTTCGAGGATTAATTTTCACCCAGTAGAATTGATATCAATTGCTGATACTCTGAAGTTTAAATTTACATCAGATGAAATGAACGAATTTACGATATCATTCCCTCAAGTTTATAATATTAATGATATAATGTCTGAAATCAGAAATCGTGAATTTGTAGAAAGTGATGCATCATTTCCACCGATTATTGAGCAAAAAGAAGAAGAAGCTAAACCACAAATTGAAGATCTTTCACTTGCGGAATATATTAGGATTTTTTTTAAAACTCCACCTCGTCGTGAACTTCTTCATAATAAAATAAAAGATATTCGGAGCTTCTTTACTCAAGAATTTACTAATCATACAATCTCAAATGAACAGAACATCTGGCATCTTGAAATTGATAAATATGAAAACAATTTAGATGGAGATATTTCGTTAGAAGTTGTATTTGGTGAGGATATGTTGGAGATATTTTCCCTAAATGATTTTGAATTAAATGAAAAAAAAATTAAATTAGGATCGGATGAAATTGACTTGTCTAATTTATCGGAAAGTGAAATTTCAGGTATTGCAAATTATCTTCCACAACTTGTTTATGAACATCGTGCAATAGGATCTAAATTACTAAATTTTTTACTGATCCATGATGAAGTACCTTCTACACTTGTTATATATTCAGACATAAGAGAACTTTATGAAACAGATTCTTATTCCGATATTTTGTTACTTCTTAATCAATATTGGCAAGACAGAACAGTATTCTTTGGGATAGAAAATGTAAAAAAAATCAATGGTACAATCGAATTCAAAGGTTTTCTTATTGCAAAGTCATCAGATGGTTCTTGTAATCTAGCTGAAATCTTTTTCCATGTAAGTAAAGAATACAAAATTGATATCATCATGATGATACTACATTCAAATTTAGACACAAAGGGGTAATATGAGAATTTTTGAAACACACACACATCTGGATTTCCCACATTTTGACAAAGATAGAGAACAGCTAATAAAAAAATGTTTTAAAAGCGGAATTGAATATATGATCAATATTGGAGTTGATGAAAAGACCTGTAATGCAAGTATAAAACTAGCTGAGAAGTTCGATAATATCTTTGCTTCAGTAGGTTTCCATCCTCATGATGCAACCGATTATAATGCTGAATTCATTCATGAAAAAGCTCTTCACTCAAAAGTTATTGCTATCGGAGAGATCGGGTTAGATTACTATAGAAATTTATCTCCTAAAGATATACAAAAAAAAGTATTTGAACAGCAGATCCAAATAGCTATGGAATTAGATTTACCAATTATTGTTCATGATAGAGATGCACATGAAGATTGTTATGGAATATTAGACGGAAATAATGCTGTAAATGTTGTTTTTCACTGTTTTTCTGGTGATGAGATTTTTGCGCAAAAAATAATTAATAAAGGTTGGTTTATCTCATTTACGGGAACGATAACTTATAAAAATTCAAATATGGAAAACATAATACGATTGGTTCCTGAAGATAAATTCTTTATTGAAACAGATTCACCATATCTTTCTCCCCACCCTTGCAGAGGGAAAAGAAATTCACCGTTAAATCTGCAATACGTTATAGAAAAAATCTCGGAAACACGTGGAGTAACACCAAATAAAATTGCCGAACTATCTTATGGCAATGCCTGTGAATTCTTTGGTTTACCAAAATGATTTAACTATAAATAAATAATTTAATAAAAATAACTTGAACAAATTTAAAGATTTATAATTTTTGCTTCAAATTTATTAATGGAGGAAGAAAATGGCTGTAGTAATTAATGCTGAAACTTGTATTGGTTGTGGTGCTTGTATTGATACTTGCCCTACAGAAGCTCTTGAAATGAAAGACGATAAAGCTGTTGTAGATGCAGAAAAGTGTGTTGATTGTGGTGCTTGCCTCGATTCTTGTCCTGTAGAAGCTATCACATTATAATTAGAGATTTTAACTAATTGAAAGCCGGCGATCATGTCGGCTTTTTTTATTGCACATACCATTCTTTTATTGACAAGATAAGGACAGTACAGATTTTTCCAAATGTTTCAATATTTACTTTAAGTATTAATATTATTAATTATTATTTTACAATTTTTACGATATTCTAATTTATGTATCAATAATTTAGGAGAAAAGTTTTTATGAAAAATATTAATATGGTAGTTGATATTGGAAACACAAATACTGTAATGGGTTTTTATTCTGAGACAGTGCTCCAATATTCCTGGCGATTAAATACCGATAAAGCAAAAACAGAAGATGAATATTTTAGTATTATTAAGCAGTTAGCAGATAATCATAAATTGATGCTTTCACAAATAACTAAAACAGCAATTTCATCGGTTGTCCCAGAAATAACACGGATATTTTCTCATCTAATTAAAAAGTACTTTAATTGTGATGTTGATATTGTTAATGCATATTCAAAACTTGGATTACAATTTTCTGTTACTGATCCCGGATTCATCGGTTCAGACCTTGTGGTTAATGCCTTTTCAGCAATTGAAAAATACAACACAAACTGTATTATTTGTGATTTTGGAACTGCGACTACCATCCAATTAGTCGGAAAAGACGGTTATTTTTTTGGTACCGTAATAGCGCCGGGCGTAATCACTTCAGCAAAAAATCTCTTCGATTCGACTGCTCTTCTCGCAAACGTTCAACTAACAAAACCGGAACACTTATTGGGAACAAATACAACAGATGCTTTACTTTCTGGAATTGTTACAGGTAATTTGATGATGTTAGAAGGATTCATTAAAGCTATAAAAAATGAGTATAAACATCTTGGTGAGATTAAAACAATTGCCACAGGTGGTATCTCTGAATTGATCTGCAGTGATTCTGAAGAAATTGATGTTATTAATAAAAACTTAACCTTAGATGGATTAAATTTTATCTGCTGCAAATAAGAAAAATATTTAATGAATAAAAAATTATTAGCTGTTTCGGTGTTATTGTCTCTTGCTTTACTTGCATTTGCACAAGGATTCCAACCTGAATTTAATTTGAGAGGAATAGCTAAATTAGAATATAACGAAATCGATGTCTATCATTTCCAAAAAGGTTTTTCAATAACTGCTTACCCTAATAATAAATTAGGCACTCATCCAATTAATACAGTCAAAGAGATAGATTACGATGAACAAAATGTAAAACTCACAGCAAAATTAAATAATATTGAACTCTATCCACCAATCTATATATCGTTAGACAGATATAATAATGATGCCTTCTATGGATATTTCAGACGTGAACTACTTCTTAAATGTAAGGAATTAATGGGTGATGAAGATCGTGAACAAAGCGAAGGACTCATCCCTGAAATTATTATCAAATTACCAAAAATGGCTCTTCCAAAATCTGTTCGACGTTTCATGGGAGATAAAGCTGGAAGATTGAACTTGAATGGAAGCCAGCGATTAACATTTGCCGGCAGGATGTCTAAAAGAAGTGACGAAATGGGTGAAGGAGACGATAACACTGATTTTACTCCGGAGATGCGACAAGATCTTAACTTACGTCTCCGCGGGACAATTGGTGAGAAAATTCATGTAAATGTTAATCATCAGTCTACTTCAGACGAAGATGTATTACCAACTCCAAGTGAGATCAACATAAACTATGAAGGCAATGAAGATGAAATTGTAAAAGCGGTTGATGGTGGAAATATCTCGCTCTCGCTATCCGGTTCAAAATTCATCAGTTACAGTGCATCTTCAGAAGGTCTTTTTGGCATTAAAACACAACTCGAAGTGGGGAATTTAAGCATTACCACCATCATGGGAAAAGATGAGGCTCAAAAAAATACACAAACCTGGACAGGTGATTCCCAGGCAGATTCAACTGTGTTCAAAAGTAATGCTTTTGTAAACAAAACTCACTATTTCATTGATCAACCCTCAGCTCTATATTCACTTTATGGAGATGATGTCGCTGATGGTGAAGAAGGAATTGATTATCCAATGGGATGGAAGGATAATGCTATTAGACTAAATCAGATTACAGGTAAATGGGTACTTGCTTCAGGTGGTGATAATTTGCTTCCTGATCTCACCAAAAATTTTACTGTTTATCTTGATGATGGATCTGCCAGTAATAACACAATGACAGAGGATGGAGTGAACTATCTTAACCCTGATGAAACATATGATTTTGATATTCTTCTTGAGGGGACAGACTACCTGGTTAATGATGATGCTGGTATAATCACCATGACACTACCTCAAGGAGTAAATAGAATTTATTCTATTGGGGTTACTTATACGCGTAAAGATGATGTCGAAGTTGGGGATGGTTCCGCCTATCCGAGAGAAGTAAAAATGCTGCGGATAAGAAACCAGGAAGTAGATGATGAAGATTATTGGAATTTACAAGTAAGGAATATATATAATCTGGGAATGCAGAATATACAAAGTGACGGCTTTGAAATGAGCGTATACACTTTGCCTCCCGGAGGAACAACCCCAGATTACAATGCACCGGAAGACGTTACAACTGAAGATGTTCATACTCTTAACGATTATTTAAGGCTGGATAGTAATCTTGATGGAAAAATAGATGGTGCGGATACCGCAATAGATCTCTACTCAGGTTTCATATATCTCCCATTTATCAGACCCTTTTATTCATTGAATGATTCGCTTATGTATGAAGAAGAATATGTCCCTTCCAATGATATTGTTAACCATATTTTTGTGAAAGGTAAAATCGGAAGAGATCAGGTTTTACTTGGACGAATGGGTATTTTACCTGGAAGTATTATAATAAAGATTGGACCAAGTAAAAGAAAATTGATAGAAAATGTTGATTATATAGCTGATTACGATTTTGGGGTAATTACATTTCTAACAAGTGAGGCTAAAGACCCAGAAATTGAGATCATTATAGACTATCAGTTCAAACCAATTTTTGCCATGGATAATAAAACCATACTTGGTATGCGTGCTGATATGGAATTTAATGAAAATATTAAACTTGGTGGAACTTTTGTTTATCAATCGGAAAAAGTGAGGGAAGATCGCCCTAAGATAGGCAACGAAAATAGAAGCATAATACTGGCAGACATTGATGGTGAAATTGACTATGAAATGCCATTCATGACAAAATTCATCGATTGGCTTCCACTTATAAAAACAGATGCTAAATCATCAGTTACACTATCTGGTGAAGTGGCGATGAGTCTTCCTCGAATTTACGGAAGTGATAAACAACATGATAAAAAAGAAGCATATTTAGATGATATGGAAAGTACAATGGAAATGTATCCTCTTGGAATTACCAGGGGTACATGGTCATTTGCTAGTCGACCTGCCGAAGAACCTGCTGGAAATTTAATTGATTTTGGAAAAGCTCATATAAATTATTATAATCCAAACGATGTTTATGCCAGAGATGTTTATGATCCTAATTCTCTAACTGAGAAGGAGGAAAGAGAAAAAGTATCTGTGTTGGCGTGTAAAATTAAACCAACCGAGATTGGAATGCCCGGAATGAATATGAAGTATTGGGCAGGTGTAATGAAATATATTGGTAATGATATAGATTTTTCTAAGAAAAAATATATTGAAATCTTGGCAAAGGTAGATACTCTGAATCATAATCAGACATCTCGTCCGGTTATTATGCACATAGATCTTGGAAAAATGAGTGAAGATTTCTACCGTCCCGGAGAGAATCCTGATCCTGACAAAGAGGATGGCTTGGTTGAGGCTGATGGAATTCTGGATGGTGGTGAGGATATTGGTTTAGACAGAATTAAAACTGGATTCCCGGGAGATGATCCTGAAGATGATTTTGATAATCAGGAAATAGCAGTAAATGGAGCAGAAGAATATCCATATATAAATGGAACAGAAGGAAATGGCAAACTCGACTCTGAAGATTTGAACGATAGTGGTATTTTGGATGAGAATAATATCTACTTTGAATATTCAGTTAGCCTAAACGATGGTGAAGAGTTTATGACGAGTGAATTCAATGGATGGAGATTATTCCGGATACCGTTACATAACCCCGAAAATTACAGAATCATTTCCGATAATGCTAATGAAGTTCCAGATATAAAAAAAATCACTAACTCTCGTATCTGGTTTGAAGTAGAAGATAGCACAAGAGTGAGAATAGTGAATTTAGATATTGTTGGAAATAAGTGGGAAGAAGAACTAATAAAAAACGAGGACGGTACAGTTGCTACTGATGATACTGAAATTATGCAAGTTGGTATTGCCGACAACCAATCTGGACAGCATTATACTCCTGCACCTCATACAGTTATAGAAGAGCAGGGAGAAACAACACTTGAGCAATCGTTAACTATAGATTATAATGAAATGGAAACTAAGAAACATGGTCTGGTTACTCAAGAATTTCTAGATCCATATAACCTTCTTGCCTATAACAAGATTCGTTATTGGGTATTTGCCGAGAAGCCTATCGAAGGTTATTCTCCTTTGAAACAAGATTCACTGTTAATCCGTCTTGGTGCCGATTCTGTGAATTATTATGAGATTAAACAACCATTAGACCTTCAAGAATATAATGCAGTTATGGACGAAGATGGCTGGAAAGAAATTGAAATAAAATTTTCTGAATTCACACAGTTAAAAAACCTGGATAGTAAAAATGATGTTAGCTATTATCTAGGTGACATTAAACTTTCTAAGGTTGGAAATCCAAGTCTTTCTGATATCAGGGAAATGTCTTTAGGGGTAGAAGCATCAAACGATTTTTCAGGAAGAATATATTTTAATGATATAAGAGTGGCAGATCCTTATGAAGATATTGGTTTTGCTTCAAGTGCAAATTTTACAACAACTCTAGCTGATCTTGCCACATTCCATATTGGCCTTGATTATAGATCAGAAAATTTCCAATCCTCTGCCAGAAGAACAACTAATGTGTCATTTATTAAGCAGACAGATCTGGACATTACTAACAGAATTAGTTTAAATAAATTCTTGCCTGCAGATTGGGGTTTCAGTATTCCATTAAATCTAGCCAGAACTCAATCTATAGGAATTCCAAGATTTAAATCTGGTTCAGATATTTTACGTGATGAACTTCTTGATGATGAAAAAGAACGTGAGACAAATAAAAATCTCTCTTATCGTGCTGATGTTACAATAGCTCAAACTAAAACTCCAAAAAGTAAAATATTAGCTTATACAATTAAGAACACCACAATTAGCGGGAATATTCAGAAGACATATTTTACAACTGCAACTCGAGCAGATACTACTGTAGCGTATTCTCTAAAGCATGTATATAACTTCACAATTCCAAAAGATAAAATAGATATTGGTTTATTCTCAGACTATAAATTTCATTTTTTCCCACATAGTATCTACAATTCATTAACATTGAGAGAGAGTGATCCACTTTCCTGGCGTTGGGACACATATTCCGATTCAGTAGCGCATTGGGCACAGAATACTTCTTCTTTCAAAACTCGTACATTTGAGACTTCCTCTAAAATTGATTACGATTTTTTAAGTGATCTTTCAACCTCATATAACCTGACAACAAAACGTGACCTGATGTTAAAAAAGTATTATAAAGGATATAATATTGGAGAAGAAAAGGAGAGAACTCAAGATATTAACATTCGGTTTGACCCAAAATATATCGATAATATTTTTACTTTTAGTGCAGATGCTTCTGTTACTTATGATGAGGATCATTTAAAAACTGGTACGCAAGATACTCTTTATTATAGAGGTGGAGTAAATAGAAATATTGGAGGTAGAGTTACCTTAATGAATCAGGATATGCTACGAGATTTTTCTAACTGGCTTGATAAGAAATTTTCTAAAGTAGTAGAAACAGAAGAAATAGAACCTGAGCAAAGTATTGAGGAACCTAAAAGAGAAGATCAAATCCAGTTTGAACCAAGAGAGACTCGAACACCTTTCAATGGTGAACAACCTAAAAATGAAGTTGAAGAGCCTGATCGTAATGGGACTGGTGATTCACAAGAGGAAGAGGATTCAAAGAATGGATCACCTGAAGATCCCCAAAAGGGAGATGAAGGTGAGCAGAAGGAACCTGACAAGAAACCTTCTCAACCCGCAATGCCAGAAAGTAAAAACAATCTTTTTGCTTCACTTGTAAGTTACATAAGTGGGTTGAGTAATATAAGTGTTTCTTACAATAATACTTACAGAACAACTTATGAGGATCGATTTGAGCGACCCGAATTTTTATACCAACTAGGTTTACCGCATATTCTTAAAGAAGAGGGAGAAGATAAGGAAATAATTCTGAAATCTGTAATGGATAAATATTCAACTTCTGCCAGTTTCCCTATAATTAGAAATCTCACAACAAATGCTGGTTATTCTAAAGAAATAGTAAGAACATTCAGCAACAATAGTAGTGAAAAAAGATCTACAACATTCCCCAATATTTCGATAACACTAACTGAATTTGAAAAACTAATTCGAGCTACTAAAATTCTTA
Source organism: Candidatus Tenebribacter mawsonii (assembly GCA_030765665.1). Classification (GTDB taxonomy): domain Bacteria; phylum Cloacimonadota; class Cloacimonadia; order Cloacimonadales; family TCS61; genus Tenebribacter; species Tenebribacter mawsonii. Next base: position 10,689 of record JAVCCD010000347.1, read on the forward strand.
CAAGCTCTCGTCTTACCAGTAGTTATGTTTACACAGAAATGCTTAACGGTGATATAGATTTTACTGAAGCTGATTCAAAACAACAACGCATTAACCTCACCCCATTAATATCATGGCATGGAAACTGGGTTCATGATATTACAAGTAGTTTTTCACTTAATTACTCCGATCAAAAAAATATTACACATCGTACTAATTATGATGACATAAGACAAACTATTACAAAATCCATGAATGGTAATCTGTCTTGGTCTTTCTCAAATCCTAAAGGTATGAAGATATTATTTTTCAAAAGAACTAATATGAAAAATGAATTCACAACAGATGTGAATTTTAGTATGGAAATGAACAAAACAACTAGGCAGGGATTGGAAAGCAAGGTTACTGAAACGGAAAAAACATCATATAGAGTAACCCCTGGAGCATCCTATAAATTTAATAAGAGCATAACTGCGGGGCTTACCAGTGAATATGATTGGTCGGAAGATAAAAAACGAAAAACAGAATCTTCAACATTCAGACTTAGTATCTGGATAGAAATAATATTCTAGAAACGACATCAGAAGTAGTTACAAGCATTTTACTTGACATCAAATTATTCTATTCCTTAAAAAGTATGCAAATAAGGAGAATCCGATGGTAACTAAAGCACAAAAATTCAGGCTGGGTATTTTTATTACTGTAATATCAACTTTAATGATTATATTTCTCATCATGGTTGCAGGTGCACAGATCTTGGAAAAACGCGACACCTACTATATTCGTTATCAAAATTCATCGGTAACCGGACTTCAGATAGGTGGACCGGTAAAATATCGTGGTATAGGAATTGGTAGAGTTGATGATATCTCAATAGACTCTGAGAATATCACTGACATTATAGTAACTGCGAGTGTAAAATCTGGAACACCACTTAGAAGTGATATGCAAGCTTCATTGATACCCATCGGTATCACTGGTTTAGTTCAAGTTGAAATTTCAGGTGGTACACAGGAGGCAAAACTTCTAGAATCCGGCTCATTTATTCTTCCTGGATTATCAACACTGGAAAGTATTTCGGGAAAAGCAGAAGTTCTCGCCAGTAAATTTGAAATACTTCTTAATAATTTAAACAATATTACAAATGATGAAAATACAAAACGACTAAATAATATTATTGCAAATGTAGATACTATAATTGATGTGAATCAAAATTCGATATCAAACACAGTCTCAAGTTTAGAATTAATCACCGATGATTTTGAGCAGATTGCAGAGAACACAAAAACACTTCTTATGAGATTAGATGAAATTATGAAATCTGGTAAAGTTGAACAGATAGTAACAAGTACAGAAAAAATAACTTCAGAACTTGCAGATTCAGATTTGAAACAGCTCATGACAGATATTCATAAACTTACAGTCGATGCAAATAGTGCGATTTCCCACATTGACGCAACTCATTTGGAAAGCAGACAGGATCTGCTTGATACAATTGAAAGTCTGAAAGAAACCATAGACTATTTAAACGATTTTTCCAGACAGATCAGTGAAGACCCATCAGTTCTTATTAGATCAAGAAACTAAGGGAGAAGTAACTATGAAAAAAATTATAGTAATTAGTCTATTAATCATATTTTTATCTGGGTGTATGACTAGAAATATTGTTCCCAGGAACTACTTTATCCTTGAATACTACTCTCATTCGGAAAAAGAAGAACTTAAATTGGAAAAACCATTCGATCAATCTGTTTACATTGAAGATACAAAGGTTCCAAGAACATATAATAGAAAACAGATCGTAGTTCGCCATTTTGGTCCACGTATAACTTATTCTGATAATAATCTTTGGGGTATAAAACTTACGAAAATAATTCCCAACTTATTAAAAAAAAGGTTGGATAGCTACAACATGTTCAAGAATACAAAGAGAGAATTATTCACTTTTAATCCTGATTATATTATTGATTCCAATATAAATAATATTGAGATATATATTTCTGAAACGCTATATCAGGCAAGGCTAAATATAGATTTTACTTATAGGAAAAAAGATACAGAAAATCCATTGATAATCCATTCTGCGAACATAGAAAGAGTAATGTTGAAACAAGATTTTGATACTTTTGTTCAAACGATTAACGAGATACTTTTAGAAGAGATGGATAAATTCTCTGCAAAGATCAATATTTATAATTCTTACGGTCCTCAAGCACTAATCGGACAAGATAATATCCCCCTGGAAATGAATCCATTACTTGTAGAGATATTAGATTCGGAGGAAGATAATAGTGGGAAGGGGCTGCTTTTAGTACCAGCAATAACCAGAACAGAAAATGAACCTTATTATAAAGTTTATGATAAATATGGATATGGGAGATCAGCCAAGATTGGAGAAGCCTTACCATTAATGGAAGGTACTTATTCCCTCGAATATGGATCTGGAAATCATGATCAAAAAATGATGAAGAAAAATATAAAAGTTCATCCTAGATATAAAACTATCGTAGAACCTGATTGGGGATGTTTAATAGTTAAGATTATTGATGAAAGTAGAAATTCTGCCAAAGTTATTTATGAAGTATTCGACCTGACAGATGGAGAGAGTTATGGTAGCCAGTTCCCAGCAGAAGTTGAGCTTGGTGAACAGGAAAAAGTTTGGGTTTTAAAACCGGGGCACTATAAAGTAACTATAAATAATGAGCCTTTTAATACATATACAGACTTCACAACGGTTCTTATTGAAGAAGGTAGCGTTCAAAAATTAACAATTGTGATGGAAACTGACGAGGAAAGGAATCCTACTAATATGGCAGGAGCCGGGATTTTAGAAGAAAGTTTCTTAGCAGCATCTTTGGAGCCACTCAAATTATCAAGTGCAATTCATATCAACGGTAATCTGAATAGTGACAATGCATTAAATGAAGATGAACCTAAAACAACCATAACTATGAATTCACAATTGGAAAATTATCTTATTTACGATAAAGATCCGCTCTATTATAATATGAAAAGTGTTATTGATCTGGGTGTTTCAAAAACATGGGAAGAGCAAACAGATACAGATTTCAGGCTTGCTTCAGATGAATTTGATCTAAAAAATACAGGAATTTATTATTTTG
>JAVCCD010000238.1 GCA_030765665.1 Candidatus Tenebribacter mawsonii
CATCTGTTCTTTTACCGGAAGATGAAACCAGACACATTTCTTCTTTTGATGATGTAGAGTATCTTGCTGAAAAATCACGAGAATTGTGGAATCTGGGTAATGACCCGATCGAAAGCTTGGTTGATGTTTTAGAAGATAATAACTTCAAAGTTGCCCTGATAGAAGGTGATGAGAAATTCGACGGTCTTTCTTGTTGGGCAAATGATACTATCCCAATAATTGTTAGTAAAAAGAAATGTTTGGGAGACAGGCAGCGTTCAAATTTAGCTCATGAGCTTGGTCACTTACTTATGAATGTCGAAGAAAGTTTTGATGAAGAAAAAGCAGCAAAGAGATTTTCTGCTAGCTTTCTTGTTCCCAAAGATATTGTTTATAAAGAATTAGGAAAACATCGAAATAATCTCAACTGGGAAGAATTGCACATTCTGAAACATAAATATGGTATGAGTATGCAGCAATGGATCTATCGGGCAAAAGATCTGGGAATAATTTCCGAATCCCATGCTAGAAGCTGGTTCATTAAATTTAGACAAATAAATCCCAGGAAAGAACCAGGTGATCAAATACTTGAAGAAAAACCAACCCGTATGAGAAAGATTGTTTTTCAGGAGTTAGCAGAAAATATTATTACTCCACCAAAAGCAGCAGAGCTTTTAGCTTGTAATATTCAGGATATCAGAAATTCTTTGATTGGAATCTAACAATTTAATGAAATTATTGATAGCAGATACATGCATTTTAATTGATCTTTATAATGGAGACATATTGTCTATGATTTCAAAATTACCCTATGAAACAGGTTTTTCTGATGCGTTATTTACAGAATTAAAGCGTCCTACATACGACGATGTTATTAAGGCTAATTTAATAGAATATTCGTTGCCAGCCGAATCAGTTATTGATGTATATTCTCTTAATGAAAAGTACCATAATCCATCAATTCCTGATTTGTTTTCACTAATTGTTGCTAGGGATAATAAAGCAATATTACTTACTGGAGATAAAAAATTAAGAAAAGCTGCAAAGATCGAAGGTATCGATTTTAGAGGTATTTTCTGGATTTTAGATGAGTTGATAGAACATTCAATAGTTAATAAGGAAGCAGCGTCCCGCAGTCTTCAGCAGATTCTTGCTAAAGGTGCGTTTCTACCAAAAACTGAATGCCTGAAAAGATTTGAGCAATGGAAATTATAAGGTACAAAAATGACCAAAGAAAGTTTAAACGCTGTTTTTAGAAATCCTTACGACAGGCAGGATTGGCAGAACCTATTAAGAGAAGTCTTCACGGGTGTTACATTTTTTGCTAATCCTTTTCCTATTCCTGTTCCCAAAGAAGAGATCAAAGAATTCTATCACACAGGCAATATCCGTTTATTCGATGGTAAAAACCTGGCAATTTTCGAGCTGCATGTTTCCGATAAAATAAATCTTAAAAGAAATCGGGTAGCTCTTCATAACATTATAAGTAAACATATAGACCAGGAAACTCATCATGGTGTATTGGCATTATTTGATTCCAATAGCGATGATTACCGTTTCACCTTCACAGCCAAAGATTCCAAGATTACTGAAAAAGGTTTTGAAACCAGTGTTACAGATTCCAAAAGATATACCTATGTTTTTGGACCCAACGAAACCTGCCGTACTGCTACGGATAGATTCATGAAGTTGGCTGCCAAGAAAAGCAGTGCCAACCTTGATGACATCGAAGATGCTTTTTCGGTAGAGAAACTTACAAAAGATTTCTTTAATAAATACAAAGAGCAATATGAAAAATTCGTCTGCCATCTAACTGGTAAACACTTTGTGAAGAAAAGTGGAAAATGGATAGAAGAAGAAAAACACGAACCACATGTCTACATGAATTCAATCTTTGAAAATGATGATAAAAAAGCTCGTGATTTCATCAAGAAATCTCTGGGACGTTTGGTCTTCCTGTATTTCCTGCAGAAGAAAGGTTGGTTGGGATGTGCCAAAGATCACACTGATTGGCAAGATGGTGATCAGAAATTCATGCAGAATTATTTTGATAGCTGCACTGATCAAGATCACTTTCACAGCAAACTACTTGTTCCCTTATATTTTGAATGCTTAAATAGCAAACGGGAGAACGATCTCTTTGCCATAACCAACTCTCGCATTCCATACCTGAACGGTGGATTATTCGAAGAAGATAATCTCAACACATCAATCATAGATTTTCCGATAGATTTCTGGCAGAATCTCTTTGCCTTCTTTGCAGAATACAATTTCACTATCGATGAGAACGATCCTTTTGAACAGGAAGTGGGGATTGACCCGGAAATGCTGGGGCACATCTTTGAAAACCTGCTGGAAGACAACAAAGACAAAGGTGCTTTCTACACTCCAAAACCCATCGTGGAATACATGTGCAAAGAATCACTCATCCAATATCTTAAAACACATTTATTCCCAGATTCCCCTCTTGAGAGGGGTGGCAGCAAAGCTGACGGGGTGTGTAATCCCCCTTCGGAAGGGGGAACAAAAGGGGGTTTGGAAGATTCTGAAACCAACCATTGCGAAGGTCTCGAAAACTCAACCATTCGCAAGGTTGAAACTCTCGAAAACTTCATCCGCAACCACGATCCTGGTGATCCTGAAGATAAAAACAACTACATCCGCAACAATGCAGAGCAAATAGAAAAACTTTTGGATGCCGTGAAGATCTGTGATCCGGCTATCGGTTCCGGTGCTTTCCCGATGGGCTTGCTGCAGGAAATATTCTGGGCTAAAATGACACTGGACTGGACACTAAATCCGGCGGAAACCAAAAAGAAGATTATTGAAAACTCAATTTATGGTGTGGACATAGACAGCGGAGCCGTTGATATTGCCCGTTTGCGCTTCTGGCTTTCACTTATCGTAGATGCAGATATACCGGAACCGTTACCTAACCTTGATTACAAAATAATGCAGGGAAACAGCCTGCTGGAAAGCTTTGAAGGGATTGACCTGAGCAAAGTAATGGAAGATAAACTTACCGTTGAAACCGTAATTGAAGGTCAACAAGATTTGCTTGATTTTGCTAATGATAATCCTCAAAATAAAATTGTTTTTTCTGATGACAGAAAGCAAAAAGTACAGAGTTTAAAAAATAATTATTTTTCTGAAAGTGATCCGGGCAAGAAAAAACAGATTCATAAAGAAATCGATACAATTGTTCTGGAACACATTGAAGGATGTCTGGAAATTCATAAAGATAATCTCCAATTGAAAATAGCAAATCTTGAAAAAAGTATAAGAAATAAAGCGAGAGGAAAGAATCAGGAAACAAAAGAACACTTGTGGAATGGCAGTAAAGAAGGGAAATTATTAATAAAATTTAAAAGGGAATATGAGCTTGTTGACCAAAAATACAAGAAACTGGAAGAATTGCAATATAGCACCGACCGCCCTTTCTTTCTTTGGCATCTATATTTCAGTGAAGTTTTTGATGATAAAGGTGGCTTTGATATTGTGGTCGGAAATCCACCGTATATAAAAGAATATACTGATAAACACGCATTTGATGGTTTAAGAGAATCAAAATATTATCAAGGGAAAATGGACATATGGTATTTCTTTGCTTGCACAAATTTAGATATTTTAAAGAAAAATGGAGTTTTATCTTTTATTGCTACAAATAATTGGGTAACAAATTCAGGTGCTTCTAAAATGAGAAATAAAGTCATTTCTGAAACTCAAATTTTAAAACTAATTGATTTTAATAATTATAAAATCTTTGAATCAGCTGGTATCCAAACAATGATTATGTTTTTCAAAAACACCAATAATGCAGATAAGTACAAATTTGATTTTAGAAAGCTAAAAAAAGATGCTGTTGAATTTTCCGATGTATTAGATTTGTTAAATCGTGTAAATTCAGAGAAAAACATTATTATTAAACCAATTATAAATAGAATCGAAATGAAAAATAAGTTTTTAACTTTCAACAATCCTAAAATTGAGAGTGTATTGAATAAAATTAAAGAAAAAGATCATTTCAAATTATTTGAAAATGAAGTGGCTAACGGTATCCATACCCATCACGATTGTATTAATAAAAAAATGTCAGCTATTTTAGGGAATAAGTTTCAAGTTGGTGATGGAATTTTTGCATTAACTGATATTGAGTTAGATTCCCTAAATTTAACTGAAAATGAAACGAAATTAATAAAACCTTATTTCACTACAACCGAGCTTCATAAATATTATGGAAATTCGAGAAATAAATATTGGTTAATTTATACATCTTCTAAATTCAAAAATCCAGAAAAAATGCAACCTTTCCCAAATTTAAAAAAACATTTAGATAAGTTCAAAAAAGTCATAACTTCGGATAACAAACCTTATGGTTTACACAGAACAAGAAAGGAGAAGTTTTTCAAGAATGAGAAAATTATTGCATTAAGAAAATGCTCGAAAGCACCAATTTTTACTTACACAGATTTTGATTGTTATGTTTCTGCTACATTTTATGTTATTCAAACTGAAAGGATAAACTTAAAAATATTAACCAGTTTCTTAAATTCAAAATCTTGCGCATTCTGGTTAAAGAACAGAGGAAAAATGCAAGGAAATAATTATCAAATAGACAAAGAACCTTTATTAAATATTCCTATCCCAACAATTCTTAGAAAGTATCATACTACTTTTGAACGACTTTTAGAAAAAATCTTAAAAGAAAAAGAACTAAATGGAGACACAGCTTATCTCGAACACCAAATAGATTTAATGGTTTATAAATTGTATGAGCTTACTTATGAGGAAGTTCTTATTATCGATCCAGAATGTCCATTCTCCAAAGAAGAATATGAGAAGTTCGAATTGGAAAAAGCACCTGAGAGTGAATCAATAGTTGAAGAAATAAAAACTCAGAGCAAACCAGAAGTGGCGGTAACCAGAAAAAAGCCAGTCATCAGCAAAACTGTTCCAATAAAAGCAGAAGAACCTGTAGGAAATATCCTCCTGGAGTTTACAGTTGGTCAGCATGTAATCCATCCTACTTTTGGAGAAGGTGAAGTTCAACACGTTGCTGGAATCGGAGAATACGCAACAATCACTGTTAAATTCGGTAAACAAACTAAGAAGCTGGTTGCTGGTTTTGCAAAGTTGAGGGGAGTGTAGCATTATCATGATAAACAAGGCAATAATAAATCTTGCAAATGAGCGACCAATTTATCATTCAGAA
>JAVCCD010000139.1 GCA_030765665.1 Candidatus Tenebribacter mawsonii
AGATCAAGAAATTCAGAATTCTTCATCATGTTCAATCTTTCTCCAAATATCGGTTTTATTGTATACAAAATATCGATTCCTATATCAATAAATTCATCAATTTCCTTAAATGGTTTTAGAATTTTTCCATCAAGATCCACTGAAGTGTCCCACGGTTTTACAGAATCAATTTTCAATATTTTTTTTCGTTCATCTGTGAACGTTTTTAAAAATGGGACAACTTCTTTTTCAACAGCTTCATGGAACTTAATAATATCTTGAGGAGAGTATGAAAAGCGCCCTTTTGCCTGATGCATAAAATCACGATAATTACTAAATCCGGCATTTTTTGCCTGTTGAATTCTTAGATCTTTCATTTCATCAAAAAGCTTATTGAATTCTTCGCGTTTCTCCATCATTTTTTCCATGCGAAGATTCCAAACTTCTCTGCGGACTTCTCTATCCTGATCCTTTAAAAATGGAGCAAGTTGAGACATTGTTTTTTCTTCACCTTTATAAATTACAGTTAGTTTTGAGAAGATAGAGCCGTATTTATTAGCTAGTTCTTGTTCTTTGACTTGAAGAGGGATATTTTCTTCACGGTATAATTCAATATCGTTTGCAATTATCATATTCAAATGCGCATATTGCTCTTTATCAAGTTCTTTGCGATATGGACTGTCGTAGAATTTCTGATTAAATTTAAAATCGTAGGGTTTAGTTTTGGCAATAACTCCTGCATAAAATTCGTTGAATTTATTAGAATATTCTTCGTTATCTGCAAAACGGGTCATATTGATATATCGCCACGCCATTTCCTCAGAAAGAATATCGGAAATCTCTCCGACTTTTTCCATGAAATTAATAAGTTCATATGAAGAAGCTATCTCTTCTTTTTCCAATTTTTTCATTTCTATCTCAACATTTCCCCATTTTGTTACATTGAGGTTTTCTGCAAAATGTCTTCTAGGCTTCTTAACGATTTTTTTGTCGGTAAAACTCATTTTAATCTCCTTAAACACATTATTTTTTAATTACTCCGAGGATTTTTAGGAAGTTAAATCTGACAAGCTTTTTTAGCATGCTAATTTCATAAAAAAAGAAGTAACAAAATTCAGCTTGACTATACAGCAATTGGAAAATAGAAATCAAATTGAGTTACATAAGTTGATAAATGAGTAAGAATTAGGAGGAAGATATTATGAAATCCATTTTAGAAAGAGTAAAAAATGAAAATGTGAAATTCATTCAATTACAATTTTCGGATCTTTATGGAATTGTAAAGAGCCTTACTATTCCGAGTCGTCAATTAAAAGATGCATTGGGAAACGGAGTTTGGTTTGATGGTTCATCCATCGAAGGATTTGCCAGGGTCTGTGAAAGTGATATGTATCTAAAACCGGATGTTGCTACATATGCAGTTATCCCTTGGTTAAAATCTGAATATGGGGATACTGCCAGATTCATTTGTGATATTTATACTCCTAATGATGAACCTTTTGAAGGAGATCCACGCTATATCTTGAAAAAGGCAATTACCGAAGCTGCAGAAATGGGCTATAAATTTAATACTGGTCCGGAAATGGAATTCTTCCTATTTAAAACTAATAATGGTCTTTCTCCTCTACCAAATGATAAAGCCGGTTACTTTGATTTAACAACAGATGAAGCATATGATGTTCGTCGTGAAATGACAGTAGCTGCAGAACAATTTGGAATTGAGATCGAAACAACTCATCATGAAGTTGCAATTGGTCAGCATGAAATTTCCTTTAAATATGGCGAAGCACTAAAAACTGCAGATAATGCTACAACTTTAAGATTTGTGGTTAAAGCAATTGCTCAGAAACATGGTCTTCATGCAACCTTTATGCCAAAACCGATTGCCAACGAAAATGGTTCTGGAATGCATGTTCATCAAAGCTTATTTGATCTCAAAACGGGAATCAATGCTTTCTATAATGAGACTAATGAATATAAACTTTCACCATTAGCTCATAGTTTTATCGCAGGTCAATTGAAACACGTCAGGGGCATGTCGGCAATTTTATCACCTACTGTTAATTCCTACAAAAGGTTGGTTCCAGGCTATGAAGCACCTGTCTATATTTGTTGGGGAAGAACAAACCGTTCTGCACTTATTCGTGTACCAAGTTCATTTAAGAATAATCCTAATGGGTCACGAGTAGAAATTCGCAGTTCCGATCCTAGTTGCAATATATATTTAGCATTTGCAGTAATGCTTAAAACAGGTTTAGAAGGGATTAAAAACAATATTCAAATAACAAAACCATTAGAAGAAGATTTATATCTTTTTAGTGATGAGAAATTAAAAAAAATGAATATTAAAACTATCCCTTCAAATCTATCCGATTCTCTACAATTTATGAAAGAAGACGAACTGATTAAAGAAGCCTTGGGAGATCATACCTTTTGGAAATACCTGGAAGTAAAGAAAAAAGAGTGGGATGAATACAGTATTCAGGTTTCTCAGTGGGAAATTGATAGATATTTAATAAGATACTAAATTTAATGATTATGAGAGAATCATCTTGACGTATGAAAAGATAATAAAAAAGATTTCATTTAGTTTCTTATAAAATTGGAGTGAATGTGAATTTTCAGGATATAATTTTAAAACTGCAGCATTATTGGGCAGATAATGGATGCAATATTTTGCAACCGTACGATGAAAATATGGGAGCAGGAACTTTCCATCCCGCAACTTTCTTTGGTGCTTTAGGTAAGAAACCGATTTCGATTGCTTATACTCAGCCATGCCGAAGACCTAAAGATGGTAGATACGGTGAAAATCCAAATAGATACCAGCATTATTATCAGTTTCAAGTAATAATAAAACCATCACCGGATGATATTCAAACGCTCTATTTAAAGAGTTTGCAGGCAATTGGAATTGAAACCGAGAAACATGATATTCGTTTTGTGGAAGATGACTGGGAATCACCAACTTTAGGAGCTTGGGGACTTGGATGGGAAGTGTGGCTGGATGGTATGGAAATTTCCCAATTTACCTATTTTCAGCAAGTGGGAGGTCTAGAAGTTTTTCCAATAAGTGTGGAACTTACTTATGGATTAGAGCGCTTGGCAATGTATATTCAGGGAGTAGATGATTTTAAAGAACTACAATGGAACGATACAACAAAATATGGAGAGATATTCTTTGATAAAGAAGTAGAATTCTCTAATTTTAATTTTAAATATGCTGATGTCAAATCTCTATTTGATGTATTTATTGATCAACAAAAACAGGTAAAAATGCTACTTGAAAAAAACCTTGTTTATCCTGCATATGATTATCTCTTGAAATGTTCTCATACATTTAATTTACTTGATGCACGAGGTGTGATAAGTGTTACGGAACGTGCTGCTTATATAGGTAAAATTCGTACCATGGCAAAAGATTGTGCATTGCTTTATACTGAAAAATATGGGGATTGATCCTCATTTTGAAATAACTTAAAATGAACGTATCTTTTCTATTTGGTTCGGGAATTTCTAAAAATGCTGGTCTCAAAGATGTTTCAGAAATAACTAAAATAGTTTTATCTGGTGAAGGAATTTCCCGACATACTGATTCAGAATATTATTTTATGCCACCTTTATATGGACTTAAAGAAGATGAAAACGTAAAAAGAATTATTAATTTTTTGGGAATATTAAAAAAAGAGAACGATGATTATTTTAAAATCATTGATTATGAATATGACACAAATTATGAAGATTTGTACTTTATTGTCAGTCAATTGGATGATGAGATATTCGGTGATCAAAAAAATATATTTGTACGGAATTATTTGAAAGATATCAAAGCTCACGAGGAGTTAATACTAGAGTCATCCAATACTATGTATCCAGATTTTGAATTTCGAGAATTAGTTTCTGAAACAAAAACATATATTGAAAATGTAGTTTCTAAAATATTGTACAGTCCTTCTGAAGATATTTCATATTTATCAATTCTAAGAGAAATCTATAACGATAAGGGATTAGATGAAATTAATTATTTCACACTAAACCATGACATATTATTGGAAAAATATTTTAAAGAAAATGATTTAGATTTTTATGACGGATTTTCTAAAAAGGATGGAGATTTTGAGATATACGATTCAAATCTTCTTGAAAATCAAAAAAGGATTAATCTGATAAAACTTCATGGTTCTATTGATTGGAAAAGATATCGAGAAAAAGGAAAAGATTGGAGTGGTGATTATATTGCAAAATATGATATTAAAGTTGGTTATGATCCTAAAGATAATAAAGGCACTATTCAACATCCAATTGATAATCGATCAAGAATTGTTATTGGAACAGAAAATAAATTAGCAGCATATAATTACGGAATAACTTCAGATATGATGTGCTTTTTTAAACAAAAACAAAATGAAAATAATTTTATAATTATTTCTGGCTATGGGTTTAAAGATAAAGGAATAAATTTACGAATACTTGATTGGTATTATGAATGTGATTATAATAAAATTATATTAATTCATCATAATTATAATAAATTGAAACAAGATGCTTCATTTGCTGTAGGAAGTAAAATGGATGGTTGGTTACAAGAAAAAAGAATGCTAATAATAGAAAAAAAGTTTGAAGAAGTTACATGGAAAGAGATAAAAACACTTTTGAGTTAAAGCGAATATTTATAATATCCGTGAAATCCGTGAGCTACAATATATGAAGACCTTTGAAAAAGTAATGCCGTTCGTTAAAAGAAACAGTTACAAACTGTTCTTCGGCATTATCCTTATTGTTGTTATTGATGCCGGACAGCTTTATACGATCAAGATCATGCAGCAGGCAATAGATAGCCTTAGCAAAACTGGCTTTACCCGTCAGATGCTCGTGAATGCTTCTTTACTAATTGTGGGGATTACACTGTTCATAACCATTTTGCGCTATTTCTGGCGATTAGCATTTATCGGAACAGCCTGGAGTATGGATCGGGATCTGCGCCAAATGTATTATGATCATCTTATGAAACTATCTGCAAATTTCTATAATAAAACCAAGACAGGTGATCTAATGGCTTATGCCACCAATGATATGAACGCAATTCGAATGCTGCTGGCTTTTGGATTTGTGATTGGAGCAGACATTATTGTAATTGCTGTAGTCTCTATTTTCTTCATGGTAGATATTAGCTTGCGACTTACTCTGCTTGCCATTTTACCAACACCGTTTCTTACTCTTATCATTATGTATTTTGGGAAGAAGATCCATGCAAGATTCCGCAAAGTTCAGAAGACTTTTGCCAGCATGTCCGGGATCGTTCAAGAGAGTATTTCCGGAATCAGGGTAGTAAAAGCTTTTGTTCAGGAAGAGGCAGAACTGGAAAAAATGTCGGAATCTGCTAGAGATTATATGGATGAAAATATAGGATTAATAAAGATCTTTGCCCTGTTCCATCCAGCCATGTTCCTGCTGATAAATGCCTGCATGGGAATTGTGCTTATTTTTGGCGGACAGGCTACAATTCTGCATGATATCTCAATTGGAGAATTTGTAGCTTTCTTCCAATATCTGGGTATGCTTGTATGGCCTATGATCGCCATCGGCTGGATCGTGAATTTGTTCCAAAGAGGAACAGCATCGCTCAAAAGATTAAATTCCATTTTAAATGTTGATCCTGAAATA
>JAVCCD010000217.1 GCA_030765665.1 Candidatus Tenebribacter mawsonii
AGAAAATGAAAAAAATAGTATTAACAATAGTATTGGCGGTGATTTTAGCAACACTCGTTTTTGCTGAATCAGAAAAAATCGCTTATATTGACACTGAAAAGATTATGATGACAAGTCCTGAAACTCAGGAAGCTCAGACAATTTTGTTGGGAGAACGTCAGAAATGGGAACAGGAAATTGCTGATATGGATGCAGAGATCGAGCAACTATATGTTGATTATGAAAGCAAGAAAATGATTTTGACCGAATCTGGAAAACAAGAAGCAGAAGCTAAAATTATGTCATTATCTGAAGCACGTCAAGCGAGAGTTCAAGAGCTTTTCGGTGAGACTGGAGCATTTGTTCAAAGACAAAATGAACTTTTAGCACCAATCTTGAATAAATTAAAAACAATCATCGAAAAAGTATCTATTGAAAATAACTATTCAATAGTTTTTGATGCTTCTGCTGGTAGCATACTTTATGCAAAACCAAGTTTAGACATCACTGATTTGATATTAAATGAGATGGAAAAAACTGTAGAATAAATGAAGAGATTTAATTTCCCGCTAACACCAAAGAAAATAGCTTCTAAATTGGAATGTGCTACTGAGTTCACTAGTAAAATTAAGTTGGACAATGTAGCTGAGCTTCACGAAGCTAATGAGCACTCTGTTTGTTTTTTTGAGAATCCAAAATTCTTAGAACCACTAAAAAGTACAAAAGCGGGATTAATCTTCGTTCCAAAAGACTTTGATTTAAATTTTAAGCCAAACACAAATCTTCTTTTTATCGATAAACCATATATCCATTTTATGATGCTGGTACGAACTTGGCTTGATTTGGATAAACCCAAGAAGAAACAAAGTATTGATTCTTCTGCAATTATCTCTAAAACAGCTACACTTGGGAAAAATATCAGTATTGAAAGTAATTGTATGATTGGAGAAAATGTTGTTATTGATGATGGTACTTGCATCGAAAGTAACTGTGCTATCAAAGATAATGTACAGATTGGTAAAAATTGCCATCTCCATCCCAATACAACAATTTATGAAGATTGTGTTTTGAAGAATAATATAATTCTTCATGCAGGCTGTGTTATTGGTGCCGATGGATTTGGTTACATATTTCACAATGGAATTCACAACAAAGTTCCTCAGGTTGGTAACGTTATCATTGAAGATGATGTTGAGATCGGAGCAAACTCGACTGTAGATAGAGCAACTTTGGGTTCGACTATTATTGGTAAAGGAACCAAACTGGATAATCTTGTTCAGGTTGGGCACAATTGTGTTATCAATGAGAATTCTGTAATGTGTGCTCAATCCGGTCTTGCGGGTAGTACAGTTTTAGGAAAAAATGTTTTTATCGCTGGACAAGTTGGAGTTGCAGGTCACCTAAAAATTGATGATGAAGCAATGGTTGGAGCACAATCTGGCGTTACAAACTATATTCCTAAAGGAGCAAAATATTTGGGTACACCAGCCAAGGATGCGGGACTTCAGAAACGAATTATGATCTCTGAAAAATATTTACCGGAAGTTGTGAAAGAATATAGAAAACGAATGAAAGCAAAGGATAAAAAATGAAAGAATTTAAGAAAACCATAAAAGGCACGATCAGTTACAATGGTATCGGACTTCATTCAGGGCACATTTCTACTTTAACATTTAAACCTGCAGACAAAGATGAAGGCATTGTCTTCATTCGAACAGATCTTGAAGGAAACCCCGAAATACCTGCTGACATTGATCATGTGATTGATATTTCCAGAGGAACAACTATCGGAGTTGGCAAAGCTACAGTTGCAACTATCGAACATGTTCTTGCTGCAATAAAGGGACTAAATATTGATAACATCCGCATTGAAGTGGATGGTCCTGAAGTACCAGTTGCAGATGGAAGTGCAATAATTTATATGGAGCTCTTAAAAAAAGTTGGTACTGTTGAACAGGATGCTGAACGTGAATATTTAGAGATCGAGAAGCCACTCTCTTTTTCTGCACCTGCAGATAATGTAGATATTGTTATTGTTCCATCTGATGACCTGAAAGTAACTTTCATGGTTGACTACCAACAGAAAGCATTGGGTACGCAATATACAACAATGCAAACACTTGATGACTTTGAACAAGATTTTGCTTCTGCTAGAACATTTTGTTTCCTACATGAAATTATTATGCTAAAAGAAACCGGTCTAATCAAGGGTGGTTCTTTAGAAAATGCTTTGGTAGTTGCTAATCCTGATACAACTGAAGATGAGATAAAGCGCCTTAGAGAAATGTTCAATTACCATGAAGAGATAAACGTGGGAGCTGATGGATTATTGAACCATACACCCCTGCGTTATTATAATGAATTTGTACGCCACAAAGTTGTAGACCTAATTGGTGACATCGCACTTCTTGGAGTTCCTATTAAAGGACATTTTTTAGCTGCAAGATCTGGTCATAAAACTAATGTAGAATTAGTTAAGAAGCTTCGCAAGCTACATAAAAAACAAGAATTGCAGAAGATCTATCAGAAAAAAAAGTCTTCGGAAGTTGTATTTGATATTAATGCGATTCAGAAAATACTTCCTCATAGATACCCTTTTCTGTTGATTGATAAAATAATTGAATTTGAAGCTGGAGAACGTATTGTTGGCTTGAAGAATGTTACGATTAATGAACCATTTTTCAATGGGCATTTCCCTGGTCATCCTGTAATGCCAGGTGTTCTTATTATTGAGGCAATGGCTCAAACTGGTGGTATCATGCTGCTCAATGCTCTTGATGATCCCGAGCAACACGTCGCTTATTTTGCTTCAATAAATAATGTGAAATTCCGTAAACCAGTTAACCCCGGCGACACTTTACGATTTGAATTAAAAGTTATTTCTATGAAACGCGGACTAGCTAAAATGCATGGAGATACTTATGTGGGAAGTACAAAAGTTTGTGAAGGTGACTTTCTGGCAAAAATTATGGAGAAATAGTTTAACAAAGGATACATTATGACTAAAATCCATCCAACCGCTATAGTAAATCCAAAAGCACAAATTGGTAAGAATTGTATTATAGGACAATTTTGTATTGTTCATGAAAATGTGAAAATGGGTGATAATAATGAACTTGTTTCCAGTGTTGTTATTGATGGTCCAACCACGATTGGCAACGGAAATAAATTTTTTCATTCTGCTGTAATCGGAACTGACTGCCAAGATTTGAAATATAATGGTGAACCTACTCAATTGATAATTGGTAATAACAATACTTTTAGAGAATTCTGTACAATTAATAGATCCGCAACAATGGTTGAACCAACTCAAATTGGCGATAATTGTCTTTTCATGGCTTATTCACATGTTGCTCATAATTGTATTCTTGGTAGTAACCTAATAATTGCCAATGCTGTAAATTTTGCTGGCCATATTCATGTGCATGATAATGTGATAATTGGTGGCATGGTTGCTCTGCATCAATTTGTGAAAATTGGAACTTATGCTTTTATTGGTGGAAAATCCGGTATTAAGAAAGATATTCCTCCCTATACTCGCGGAGAAGGATTTCCTTATAAAGTTATGGGATTAAACAGTGTTGGATTACAAAGACGTGGGTTCACTAACGAATCCATTAAATCTATTAAAGATGTTTATAAACTATTCTATAAATCCGGTTTAAATACAAGCCAGGCAATGGAAAAAGCTCTCGCAATTCCTGACCTTACTAAAGAACAGAAAGTATTCCTTGATTTTGTTAAAGACTCAGATAGAGGAATAACTAAATAAATTTTATTCATTGAATACGTAAAGCGGTGAGAAGTATTTCTCACCGCTTTTTTTGTAAGAACTGTTTACCATAATCGTCTCTAATATGCTGTTGTGTTTATCTGCTTAGACTTTTAACGAAGAGCCAGATTAGAATTTAGTAATTGTAATTTGTATCAATTCTTCCTTACAAAAGGAGACAAAACGGAAAATCATTTCAACAACAGCATTTTCTTTGTTTTTTCAGTTTTACCATTCACTTTCAATCTATAGAAATAGACTCCGCTGGAAACTCTTTTACC
>JAVCCD010000324.1 GCA_030765665.1 Candidatus Tenebribacter mawsonii
AATCTTCCGAATCTTGTCAGTAATCATGGAAGATTCTTTACTTGATCCTAGAAACTCTTTCACATCGTTAAAAGTATCCAGGTCGAATCTTTTCTCTATAAGATATAGTTTATTATTACTTTCACGAATTATTTCTGCTGTTTGCTCAAAAACATTAGGTGAACTCCAGTCAATATTTTGGAAATAATGGGGGTTGAAACTGTCTTTTGTAAAACCAATTAAATAGTAGCCACCATCATGTGTTGGTCCTAAAACGATGTCATGATTTAGGAGTGAGACTAAAGCTTCATTCAAAAGTTCTGCAGATAGATCTGGTGCATCTCCCCCGATCAGAATTGCTGCATCGAATTGCTGCTGCAAGCAGCGTGCAAAAGCATTTGCCATTCTCCACCCAATATCAGTTCCTATTTGTGGATTTAGTATGACATTTTTACCAAATAATGTCTGGAATTTCTTTTTTGCATCAAGTGGAGAAAATTCGATGCAAACTTCATGACCAGTGTCTTTTGCAATCTGCCAATTATCTAAAAGTATAGTTTTATAAATTTCAGCTGCTTTATTATTTCCAACCTCTTTTGCAAGTCTTGATTTAACTTTTCCAGCTTCTGGAAATTTCGTGAGAATTATTATTCTGGTTTTCATGGAATGTCGGAATAAACTATTCCGAAATCTCGCCACCTCAGCTGGAACCACTACCGGCTGTACAACCATAACAGTGATTTGCAGTTCGAATTGTTCGATTGATGATTTTATCATAATTAAAATTTTTTATATGTCCAACTGGACGCAATTTCATATCTAACATCTGGTTGAAATCGCAATCGCAAAGTTTTCCATCATATCCAACTGAAATTTGATGACGACACATCAAATTATCTAAAGTACAAGGGTTGTAAGCATTGACTAGAATTTCCATATAATCTGCTAGTTTATTAGCTCGAACCAGACTTTCCAGAAAACGGTTAATCGGGATATTATTAATACAGTATAGATTATTAAAAATTATATCGTATTTATGTTTTAAACTTTCCTTGAATTCTCTTTCCAATTGCTCCTGAGAAGAGCTGATAAATAAACCAGTTGGATTATACACCAGATTCAAAGGAAGAGATTTTCCATAACCTAGTTTATTCAACTTCTTAAGCGCCAGAATAGATTTTTCAAAAACTCCATCACCTCGTTGCCTATCAGTGGAACTGGATCGAAAATATGGCAGAGAGGCTACAATTTCAACTTGATTTTCAGCTAGAAACTCATAAAGATCTTCATATCCTGGCTCTTCCAAAATCGTAAGATTACAACGGTCAATCACATGCTTTCCAACTTTTCGGGATTCTTTCACAAAATAGCGGAAATTTTCGTTCATTTCCGGTGCACCACCTGTAAGGTCAACAGTTTCGATTTCATCATTTCGACGAATAGCATCAAGGCATTGATCAACCGTTTTCCTGGTCATTTCCCGCTTATCCTGAGGAGATGAATTCACGTGACAATGTCGACAAGCTTGATTACACTTTCTTCCGATATTCACTTGGAAAGTTTTCAAACTGAGAGCCTTTATTGGAAATTCTGCATTCTCAGTAATTTTATCTTCGAAAGGTAGAACATTCTCACGAAGTAGTAATAATTGCTTATTTCCTTCCATATTTTTTTTAGATTAGTGTCTCATCAATTTTATTCATCATTTGTGTGCTGTGAACCAGTGTTACTCCGGCTGCCATCGCAGCTGCTACATGAACTGCTTCGCTCATCTGTTCTTCATCGGCACCTTTTGTAAGACAAGCATCTGTGTAAGCTTCAATGCAATAAGGACATTTGAGAGTGTGTGCAACTGCCAGAGCGATGAGAGCTTTTTCCCTTTCGCTGAGAGCACCTGCAGCCATCACTTTTCCGTAGTATTCAAAATATTTCTCACCCAATTCTTTATTTACACGGGTAATGTTACCAAACTTTTTTAAATCTTCTGATTTGTAATATACATCCATTTTCCCACCTCTCTCTTATTTTTTTGCTCTTGGATAAAATCTACTCAATTTTTCTGCTGTGACACCAAAAAAAAATAAAATTGATAAGATCGGGTTTCTAAAAATAACATAGAATAAACCTTCTTCTTCCCATCTGCGTGCAGATGTTCTCATGTTTTGAGGAATGATAAATATCTTATCATTTCGACGTTTAATACGCTGCATTATCTCAATATCTTCCATTAAAGGCATTTCTGTATAGCCACCAATTTCTTCAAAATATTCTTTTTTAAAGAATTGTCCCTGATCTCCATAAGGGAATCTGGTTAATCTTCCCCTGAGTGAACTTGTACGGGAAATTATCTCTCTTAATATAAAATTTCTACTTTCAAACCAGATGTTAAATGCTCCTGCATTGAAGCCGCTTTTAATTATTTGGTCAATCATTTTCAAGCCATTCTCCTGTAGTATACAATCAGCATGCAAAAATAGTAGTACATCACCATTCGCTATTCTTGCTCCTGCATTCATCTGTATTGCACGTCCAG
>JAVCCD010000024.1 GCA_030765665.1 Candidatus Tenebribacter mawsonii
CAAGTAATTACATTCTGCTTCAAGATCAGTTGGTCTATCAAGATTTGTGTTTGGTTCCGTTGTTGTTCCGCAAAATGTAAGCAATATTGCTAATATAAGAGTGCTAACTATTTTTATCATTTTTTTTCTAGTTCCTCTATTAATTTTACTGCAACAGATAGATCTTTCACAATAAAATCAGGTTTGTACTCAGTCTCATTTCTGTTTTGTAAAAATTCATTTTCTCCGCCACCAGAGCGAACAAATATTGTTCTAAGCCCAGCATTTTTACCAAACCCAATATCAGAATATCTATCTCCGATCATAAATGACTCTTTAGTGTTAAATTCAAATCTTTCTTTTGCTTTTTGGAACATCCCAATACCTGGTTTTCTGTCTTCATGATGAATATTGTATGGTTCAATAACTCCTTTAACATGATATGGAGAATAGAATATTTCATCCACTTTAGCATGACCTTTTGCCAGATCATTTATTAATTTAGTATTGATCTTATCCACATCTTCGATCTTAAAATAACCGTAAGCAACACCAGCTTGATTTGTAACAACAAAAACCAGAAATCCCATTTTGTTCAGTTTGTTTATAGCTTCAGCTGCAAATGGATATAAATGCAAATCTTCAGGTTTATTTATATATCCGAATTCATCGGCGTTTATTGTACCGTCGCGGTCTAGAAAAACAGCTTTTTTCATTTTTTCTCCATCTACACCAAACATTCCTTTTTAGCTTATCGGTCAATTCGTGGAATTGACTCTACTCTCTAATTATGATCTGATGTGGTGAATTTTAGAGCATCTTCCAATTTAAGATCAAATATTTTAAATTGATAGTTCCAATAATCTCCCTGCTTTGTATATTTAAATGTCATTTTCCAACAATGAAGATCACGAGTTATCAAGAAATTATGTGATACCAATTCATCTGCTTGCAGATCAATATAGTTATCATAAGAGATTGCCCAGTTCTTAGTTATGCGTGCCGACACTGACATCCTTAAATTACTATTATATTCATCAATTGCATATTGGGCTTTATTTAGGCTATAGATATGTGAAACTGTAAACGCCCAACTTTTTTCTTCCCTATCCAGATCATCCAATTCTTCCAGAGAAGTTATAGTCCTTTCATCGTCAGTATCAATTGAATCGCTACTAAAAAAATCACCTGAAGCAAAATCATTTTTAGCCAGTGGGAAGTAGTCAACATAACCTGCATCACCAGACACTTTGAGAACAGAAGTAAGATTAAAATCCCAGTTCTTCACACCAATGTCCCATTCATTTGGATTCCAGCTTTTTATACCTATGTCATATGTAGCCTGTGAGAAACCTCCCTTAGGCTTTGTAGAGATATCAACCAGACCAAAAGTAATATTATTTGGTTTTAACTGCAATGAATGCGAGATATCACTGAATCCGTTATCTTGTTCATAATCATAACTTATGCCAGATGATATATTGAAGAAATCATTGATCTTGCGTTCCTTTTTGTTCGTGCCTGCAGCAAGTTTAAGCTGCCATTTATTTCCAAGAGAAAAATTCACTTTCCTACTTTTTACGGCAGAACTCAATCCTACATTACCAAAACTGTAAAATCTATCATTATCAGAAAAATCAGGGCGATAGGTGAAACTTATTCTTGGTGTAACAATGTGTCGGATCGCTGAGATGTAAAATTTTGGTAAAGCTCTCATCCCATAAAGATTGAATGACATTGTAGAGCCTGAATTATAATCCATGCCACGCACAAATTTTACATTATTCTTATCTCTATCATACCAGGCTTCGTTACCTGAAATTGATTGAGATAGATTTAACCAACCCTTAAATTTATAAGAATAACTTAACCCGGCTGTATGTTTCACTCCTGCATTATGTTGATTCCCTGTAGCATAAGTTGTATCGGGACCCAATGTATCATCATAAAGCACATCCCAAAACGTTGCTGTAGAATCATTGATGTCACCTTGATGAATTGCCTTAATATTATAAGAGTAAGAGAAGTTCTCCCACCATGCATCATCAGGAATATTATCAACATCATCTACAAAAAATTCATAAATTGGTCTAGTTGTAAGTCTATAGGACACACTAGGTAAAGTGATATCCTTTGTTTTATTTTCCAGATCATCAACATAATTTGCAGATATATATAAAGTACTATTAAAAAGAGGTTTTTTGAATGACATTGATGAAGTGATTTTTTCTGCCAACCGTTCATCAAGGTTTTCACTGCCTTCCCATACTTGTTTACTACTCACAAAATTCAAATTCATATCAAAAGTAGTTTTGTTGCCAAAATCATGATGATGTCTGTTTTTGATATTCCATTCATATTGTGATATTTGTGGTCCTTGTATTTTCTTTTGTAAAATGGCATTGAAGAAACCATCGTGAATATATCTTTGCTTGTATTTAGAACGAAAACCAAGTTCCCAACCTGTTAACTCGTAATAATCTATTGCCAATGTGAAATCTGCATGATTTTTATAGGCAAAATAATATGCGATGTTTTCAAGATATTTTCCACGGGTATTATTCCAGCCTGGAGATGGAACTAATATACCAGATTGCCTACCGCGTTTTAGTGTAAAAGTTCCAAACGGAAAAGCAAAAACAGGAAAATGGTTTACATAAAAAACAACCGGTTTTGCTACAAATTTATCATCTCGATAAAAACGAAGTTCTTTTGCCTGAATATAAAAATGGGGATGTAAAGCATTACAAGTAGTAAAAACTCCCTCGTCAACATCATAAGTATCATCATCAATTTTTCGTATTTCTGTACCGTAATAGTAACCTTTATCAAATTTGCTGGCTCCACCAATAACTAAACCCCATTTGGTTTGAAGATCATATGAGATGTCTTTACCCAGCATATTTTGAGTTCCATCTTGCAGATACGATCTCCCTCTGGCAAAAGCTTGCTCTTTTTTTAGATCAATTATTATTGTATCCGCATTTATAATAGAAGTATGATAAGTTACAGATGTATTCCCACTTAACTGGATGATCTCTTCTTCAACATCATAATTCACGCTATCTGCAACATAAGAGAGTGAATCTGATTGGAGGCTGTCTGCAACCTCTAATGTATCCGCAAATAAAGAATCAACCGCTGGAAATTTTTCTTCTTCATAAACTTCCTGCGTCCATAAAAATACGGTAACCGCAATAAACATCGAGGCTAAGATTATTACAGCTTTTTCTCTATTATTAGATCTTTTCATAGTTGGCATTATTCTTGGCACAATAATTGTGTCAAGCATGGCATGTAACAGTGTATAATGGTCATCGAGGTAAAAAGATGAGCAATAAATATTTTGACACAATAGGAACAGAATAATTTGTTTCTTCACAGAGTTAGGAATCGGAACGTAATTCATGCTTGGTTTTCGTCTATTCCATGCGGTACTTGAATGGAAATGGGAAAGGGGATTAATGGATCAGTTAATATATATCGGATTATTTATTTTTCTTTTTTCTGCAATTTTGCAGGGTCTTACAGGTTTTGGCTTTTCAATTCTGGCTGTACCTCTAATTACAATATTTATCTCACCAAAAATCGCAGTTCCAATCTTATTAATTTATTCAATAATAATTAATATTGTAGTGCTTTATTCTGCTAGAAAAGCGGTAGATCTAAAAAAGATTTGGATTCTGCTGGTTGCAGGAATAGTTACAATGCCCTTAGGAACACATTTACTAGTTATAATGAACGAAGATTTGTTAAAAATATTTATTGGTTCAATGATATTAATTTTTGGAATTCTCTTGCTTATTGGTTTCAGAAGGCAATTTAAAAATGAAAAGATCGCAATGTTACCTGTTGGAATGCTTAGTGGTTTACTTGGTGGTAGTATTTCTGTAAGCGGTCCTCCCATAATTCTGTTTCTTTCAAATCAGGATGTAGATAAACATACATTTCGCGGTAATCTTGCAGCGTATTTTTTTATTTTAAATTTATTCACTATTCCAGTTTATTTTTGGAACGGACTACTCACAAATGAAGTTTGGAATTATTCTTTAACTTTCCTTCCAGGTCTATTAGTCGGTGTTATTGTAGGAAATCTTCTTTCACATAAGATCAAAGAAGATCATTTCAAAAAACTAACCCTGATTCTTTTAATAGCTATGGGAATACTTTCAATTATTTCAGGACTGAAGTAAATTAAGTTTTTACAGTTATCAAATTCATTGAATTAAGACGGTTAGTGTGTTTGATAGCAAAAGTACCTTTTCATTTGACAGAAAGCTGAGCATTAAAAATTTGTATTAATATTATATTATTTTAAGGAGTTAAAACATGCCTTATATTTCCAATACAGATAAGGAAAGAAAAGAAATGTTGGCTACAATTGGAGTAAGCAAATTCGATGATTTATTAGTCAATATTCCTAATAAATTCCTCTTGCAAAAAGACTGCTGTTTAGAACATGCTTATTCCGAGCTGGAAATTTCTAGACAAATCTCAAGATTAGCATCAAAAAATATTTCTTCTGCTCAGGCAAATTCTTTTCTTGGTGGTGGTATCTATGACCATTTTATTCCTGCTGCTATAGATCATGTGTTGTTAAAACCCGAATTTCATAGTGCTTACACACCCTATCAAGCAGAGGTAAGCCAAGGAACATTACAGTATATTTACGAATATCAAACAATGATCTGTGACCTAACGGGAATGGAAATTTCCAATGCTGGAATGTATGATGGAGCATCTGCTGCTGCTGAAGCTATTCTAATGGCGACGCGAAAAACTAAAAAACTTAAGGCAGTTCTTGCAGGAACGATCAATCCATTGTATCTGGAAGTAATCAAAACATACACCGTTGGAGTTGGAATCGAACTAGTTATTGTTCCTACAAAAAATGGATTAATTGATCTTGATGAATTGAAAAATGCAGTAGATGATGAAACAAGCTGCGTACTTCTTCAAACTCCAAACTTTTTTGGAAACATTGAAAATGCTTTTGCCGTTGAAGAGATAACACATTCTACAAAAAAGGCTCTGTTCATTGTGGCTGTTGATCCTATTTCTTTAGCAGTTATAAATGCTCCATCAGAATATAAAGCAGATATTGTAGTTGGTGAAGGACAAGCACTTGGAAATGCTCAGAATTTTGGAGGACCGTTGTTCGGATTTTTAGCAGCAAATCTAAAACTGAGCAGAACAATGCCTGGACGTATTGTGGGAGCTACATTAGATGCTGACGGCAAACGTAGTTATGCCCTTACATTACAAGCTCGTGAACAACATATACGTAGAGCTAAAGCCACTTCTAATATCTGTTCGAATCAAGCTTTGTGCAATTTAGCAGCCACTGTTTATATGACACTTATGGGAAGAGCAGGATTAAAAGAGGCTGCCACACAAAGTACAACTAAGGCTCATTACCTGGCAGAAAAGATTAGCAAATTGGAGGGTTTCGAATTAGCATTCACAGCTCCATTCTTCAAAGAATTTACAATTAATACACCCAAACCTGCGAAGGACATTATAAATGAAATGCGCTCTAAAAATATCTTTCCAGGAATTGATCTGAAACAATTCGGACATGAAAATATGTTACTGATTGCAGTTACGGAGAAGAAGCGAAAATGCGATCTGGATGAATTAGTAAAATCCCTACAGGAGGTATATAATGGCTAGTACAATTTTTGAAAAACATAGTCCTGGTCGTAAAGGTTATACTCTTCCTGATAATGATGTAGATATCAAATTAGAAAACTGTATCCCAACTGAGTTTAGCAGAAAGGAAGATGCACGTCTTCCAGAAGTAAGTGAGCTAGATGTAATGCGTCACTTTTTGGAGCTTGCTCAAATGAACCACTGCATCGAAAAAGGGTTTTACCCACTAGGTTCCTGTACAATGAAATATAATCCAAAGATTAATGAAACTTTAGCTCGTAATCACAGTTTCAATAATTTACACCCTTTCCAGGATGAAAATTCAGTACAAGGTGCTCTGGAAATCCTTTATGATTTGCAGGAAGCATTAGCTGAAATTTCGGGATTTGCGAAAGTGACTTTGCAGCCTGTTGCAGGTGCTCATGGTGAATTTACCGGACTCAAAGTAATGAAAGCTTATCACGATTCCAAAGGGCATGCAAATAAGAAAAAAATAATTCTCCCAGACTCTGCTCATGGTACAAATCCTGCTAGTGTAGTTCTTGCCGGTTTTGAAGTAGTTGAGATCAAATCTAATGATAAGGGACTGGTTGATATAGATGACCTGAGAGCACACGTTGATGAGAACACTGCCGGATTCATGCTCACGAATCCAAATACGCTCGGATTGTTTGAAACTCAAGTTGAAGAAATCTCTGAAATAGTTCATAGTGTAGATGGACTCATGTATATGGACGGTGCAAATTTTAATGCTATCTTAGGAATTGTAAAACCAGGTGAGATGGGTTTTGATATTATGCATTATAATTTACATAAAACATTTGCAACCCCACATGGTGGAGGTGGTCCAGGTTCTGGTCCGATAGGAGTACGTACTGATCTGGCAAAATTCTTACCCACTCCGATGATAGATAAATATGATGAAAAATACTTCCTAGATTACAGTCATGAAGAAACTTCCCTAGGAAAAGTACATTCTTTCTTTGGAAATTTTGCTGTAAATCTACGAGCTTACATATATATAAAAATGCTAGGAACAAAGGGATTAAGACGGATTTCTGAAAATGCTGTGATTAATGCAAACTATATTCAGAAAAAACTGGAAAAATATTATGATATTCCGTATAAAGATCAGTACTGTATGCACGAATTTGTAGCAAGTGGTGTTTGGCAGAAAGAAAAATATGGCATTAGTACATTAGATATCGCCAAGCGTATTCTGGATAAAGGTTTTCATGCTCCAACTATATACTTCCCACTAATTGTACCTGAAGCAATGATGATCGAGCCGACAGAAACTGAAAGTATGGAAACTCTGGATGATTTCATCACCGCAATGATAGATATTGCCAAAGAATGCGAAGAACATCCTGAACTGCTGACTGGTGCACCGCAGAACACTCCTGTGAAGCGAGTGGATGACACCTTGGCAGTGCGACAATTAAATGTGAAATTCGAATGGTGATATAAGGAAGATTAGCAGCTAACAAGACGAACTATATAAAAATTTGTTGGGGCGATTCACGAATCGCCCTTTTTTATTAAAAATTGAGTAATAAAAACAAAGGAGAATATCTATGAAAAAATCAACCAAAGCACTCTTACATTTTATATTAGCTGGAATAGTTTCTGTCATTAGTTACATTGGTTTTACAAAAGGAATTGAATCTGTTAACGAAAAGATAGAGGAAGATAAATAAAAAAAGCCTGCTGAAAATTCAGCAGGCTTCGTAAGTTTATTAATTTCGTTTACAGATTCGCAAACGGGTTATCTTCATCAATGTGATCATCTTGTTTCTTTTCTTTCTTATACTTATGCCATCCATTTTTGTCATCATCAAATGACTCAGGCATAGTAGTTGGTTCAAGAGAAATTCTTCTTGCTGCTTTATCGATCTTCACAACTCTTACTTTGAATTCTTCACCAACATTCTTACTATCAAGATCAATTTTTGCTATTTTAATTTTAGATGCAGGAAGTAAACCAGTAAGCCCATCACTTATCTTGATGAAAGCACCAAAATTTACAACATTCTCAATAACACCAGATACTACATCACCTTCATTAATCGTTTCACCAATTATATCCCATGGATCTGGTTGAAGAGCCTTAAGAGATAAAGAAACTTTTTTATCTTCTAGATTTATCTTTAATATTTGAGCATCTACAATGTCACCTTCTTTAACAACTTCCGAAGGATTATTAATACGTCTTCCTCGAGATAATTCTGAGATTGGGATCAATCCTTCTACACCTGGTTTAATTTCAACAAAAGAACCGAAAGATAGATTCCTTACAACCTTACATGTTAAAACTTCACCTTCTGTTAACTCAAGAAGAGTTGCTTCAACAGGGTTTTCCTGAAGTGCTTTCATGCTCAATGAGATTTTATCACCCTTTATCTTGATAACCTTAGCTTTTATTTCATCACCAATATTTAAAACTTCAGAAGGAGAATCAATATGTCCCCATGAAAATTGTGAAATGTGCAAAAGCCCATCAATTCCACCAATATCAACAAAAGCTCCAAAATTAGTAAGTCTTGTAACTACTCCATCAACTACAGAGTCAAGTTCGAGTTCCTTTAACATTTCTTTTCGTATTTTTTTCTTTTCAACATCCAGAATTTTCTTTCTGGAAACAACTATATTTTTTCCTTTATCTTTAAAATCAATAATTCTAAAATCATAAGTTTCGTTCATGAATTTTTTTGGTTCTATTACAATTTTATCATCAATATGAGAGATTGGGCAAAAGGCTTTGATCCCTGAAATATCTATTATATATCCACCTTTGGTCATAGACTGTACTTTACCGTTAACAGGAATCTTTTCTTCAAAAGCATTTTGAAGAATATTCAAATTAACAGATACAAGACTTTTTGCAATAAGTGTTTCTGTTTCAGTATCTTTTACAATGTATCCCTCTAAAGTGTCACCCACTTTACAGGTTAATTTTCCAGAACTATCTGAATAATCTTGCTTTTCGGCGTATACATCTCTTTTCCCGCCAAGTGTAACAAAAATGTAAGAATCTGTTACATTAATAATCTCTCCAGATACTTTATCACCAATTTCAAGTTGCTTGATATTTACTAGTGAATCTTCCAACATTTGTTCAAAATTTTCACCTGCAGATTCTTCAATCTGATCATCGATTACTACTTCTGCTGGCTCATCTTCTTTTACTTCTTCTTGTGTTTCAGTTTGAGGTTCTTCTGTTGTTTCTTCTAATTTTTCAGCTGTTATTTCCTCATTTTGAGTTGGTTTTGGGTCAATCTTCTCTTCGGAAGTATTCTCAACCTTTTCAGGTTCTACGACTTTTTCTTCTTTCGTTACCATACTGTCTCCTGTTGATTTTTTTCAGTGTCAAAAAGATTTCATAAGTTACTTTGTCCAGA
>JAVCCD010000221.1 GCA_030765665.1 Candidatus Tenebribacter mawsonii
AATCAATCAATTAATAAGTAGTTAATATCTGGATGATTTTACCTTTTTAAGTTTTCTCGCTGCAAAAAATTCCTGTTTCTTTTTTTGTTTCTCTTTTTCCCATTCCTTTTTTTCTGCATTTGTCATCGCTTTATCTGTTTGGGGAAAAGGATTTTTAGTTACGACTTTAATCTTTAGTTTTATCAATTTTTCAATATCTTTGATATAAGCGTTTTCTTCTGGTTCGCAAAGGGATATCGCATTGCCTTCTTCTCCTGCTCGTCCTGATCGGCCAATTCTGTGCACGTAGGTTTCGGCAATATTGGGAATATCAAAGTTAATGACATATTTCAGTTTATCGATATCGATACCTCTGGCTGCTATATCTGTAGCTACCAGCACCCTGAGATCTCCTGCTTTAAATTGAGCCAAAGTTTTTTGCCGATTATTCTGAGCTTTGTCTCCATGGATTGCTGCTGCTTTGATCTCGAACTTTTTAAGATGACGGGCAATTTTATCAGCTCCATGTTTGGTGCGAGAGAACAGTAAAGCCTGATCAATCTTGGCATCCTGCAGAATATGGAGTAAAAGACTTCTTTTATCTTTTTTATTAGTATAATATAGGAATTGCTGGATTGTTTCGGCAGCAGAGGAAATTGGACTGACATCTATTTTTACAGGATTATTCAGTATTTTCCTGGAAAGTTTCACAATGCTGTCCGGCATGGTTGCCGAAAAAAAAAGAGACTGTCGCTTAGCTGGCAGTTTAG
The DNA here is from genome assembly GCA_030765665.1 of Candidatus Tenebribacter mawsonii. Lineage (GTDB taxonomy): Bacteria > Cloacimonadota > Cloacimonadia > Cloacimonadales > TCS61 > Tenebribacter > Tenebribacter mawsonii. The sequence continues at coordinate 750 of JAVCCD010000221.1, forward strand.
AGATGATCTTGCGGATGTCGTTGATAAAGCCCATGTCAAGCATGCGGTCAGCTTCATCCAATACGAAATATTCTACATCTTTCAAACTGATAAAACCTTGATTCATCAAATCCAATAGCCTGCCCGGAGTTGCTACCAAAATATCAACTCCATGACGTAGAGCTGTGGTTTGTGTTCCTTGCTTAACACCTCCAAAAACAACAGTATTTTTAATTCCGGTGTATTTTCCGTAAGTAGTAAAACTATCTCCTATCTGAATTGCCAGTTCCCGTGTGGGAGTTATGACTAATGCTAAAATTTTTCGTGAGTTTTTATTCTGATGACGATCGCGAAAAAGATTCTGCAGAATGGGGATAGCAAAAGCTGCAGTTTTGCCTGTACCAGTTTGCGCACTTCCCAAGATGTCATTCCTTTTTAAAATGAGTGGAATCGCTTCTGCTTGTATCGCTGTCGGTTCTACATAATTTTCTTTACTCAGAGCTTTCAGAATCGGCTCGATAATTTTTAATTCGTTAAATTGCATAATTTTCCTATTCTTTATTTTTTAACTGAGATAGCTTTATATACTTAATTGGCTATATATTTACTTTTTTATCAATCTAAATTTTATTCGAGTAATTTAGCATTAATTCGCGGTAAGCTTTTCAATAATTAGAAATTTGAGATTATTTGCATATCGCTCTAAAATTTCTATATTGAAATAGATGATTTTGAATTTTTGTGACCTAAAAGTTTTTGAATATATCTCAAATCCTCTCCCTGTTCTAATAAATGAGTGGCAAAACTATGACGTAAATTATTTACCGATATCTTCTTGTCAATTTATGTCTTCGAAAAATACTTTCAAATAACCATATTTTTGGATGATATTTTATGAAATATTCTCTCAAAAAATCGAGTAAATCTTTAGATCAGATCGTAGTTCTATCTTTCTTAGCTTTACCTTTATTTATATAAATCAATTTCCTCTCTGAATTTATATCAGCAATTTTCAAATCTACTGAATCTGAACCAGTTACACTACCATTTGTGCCATCCCAGCATTAACTTATTTATTAATTATAGAAAATTTCTGCTACTTTACAGGTCAAGGGGATTTATTGTTGAATATAAATTTATTTAAAAAGCTAGATTATAAAATTCTTATACCTTTTGTAGAAAAAGCATTAAGTGATAGATCTGCAAAATCTTTATTTATGTATTTTTCAATTGCAGCAGCACCTATCATTGCAGCGTTATCCATACAATATTCTAAAGCAGGAAAGTGAACTTTTGCGCCAATAGATTTACTTTGCTTAATCATTTCTGAGCGCAATAAACTATTTGCCGACACTCCACCAGCTACAATTATCGTTTTAGTATTAGATTGTTTAGCAAATGATATTGTTTTAGACACCAAACTATCAACAATTGCTTTTTGTACAGATGCGGTGATATCGGCAAGATGCTTATGAATATAGTCATCATCTTTATTTGCCAGGTAATTTCTAACTGATGTTTTAAATCCACTAAAACTGAAATCATAATTACCTTTTTTATTTAATGCTCTTGGGAACTTATGGAAACCGGGATCACCTTTTTCTGCTAACTTATCTATAAGTGGTCCACCCGGATAACCCAATCCCAACAATTTAGATACTTTATCAAAAGCTTCTCCAGCTGCATCATCACGTGTTTTTCCTATGATATCAAAATCATTCATTGTTTTAAAATCTACTAGTTCTGTATGTCCACCGGAAACAACTAGTGCTAAGTAGGGAGGTAATAGTTGAGGATTTTCAATTCGGTTTGCATAAATATGACCGAGCATGTGATTTATAGCAATGAGTGGTAGACCTAGGCCATAAGCTAAACTTTTTGCAAATGAAACTCCAACTAGTAATGCACCAATTAAACCAGGATTTACAGAAACCGCAATAGCGTCAATATCTTCAAATTTCAATTCAGCTTTTGAAAGTGCAGCTTGAGTTAGTTGCATAATATTCTTTAAATGTAATCTGGAAGCCAGTTCAGGAACAACACCTCCAAAATCTTCATGTGTTGTCTGAGATGAGATGAGATTCACATCAACACTAAAATCTGAATTGATTACAGCAACCGATGTGTCATCGCACGAGGTTTCAAATGCTAATATTTTAAATAGTTTTGTTTTATCATTGCCGATCATTTTGAATGACCTGGATTCTTTGCGGTGTATACTCGATAATTTTAATACCTGAAGGAACTTCGAATGAGACACTGGCAAAATCTTTTTTCAAAATAGAAGTATTCAAATTTGCAATAATTGAATTTGTATTAAGCTGCTCAACCATCTCTTTAGGTCCGCTAACCATCACAGAGACTTTTTGTGGAATAATTGTAATATTTCTGGTTTCTGAAAATTTTATAGGTATTAGTGAAATGGTTCTTTGTATAATTTTAGTGTTTGTAATTTCAAATTCAATCTTACCTTTTGGAAGTTCAATTTTAGGATCAGGTGAGATTAATTCAGCAGTAAGTTTCCCATCTTCAATCATTTTGCTTGAAATTTTCTTTGTGAGAACAAATTCAATTTCGTTTAATAACGCAAGAGGACCCTTTAAAGCGATTTTTCTTTTTTCATCTTTAATTTTATTTTTGATGAAGAATTCTTCATCGTTTGCAGAAGCATATTGGATTTTTAGTATTTTACTTCTTTCAACAAGTTTATCCATATTAATAAAAAAATCTTCGGTTTTATCAATTGAATTAATCTTCAAAACAATTTTATCAGAATACATTAATTGGTCTATTTTTAGGTTAATCTGATTTTTCCCATAGCGAAAATGAGATGTGTTAATCTGGAATGATTTTCTAGAAAATTGGAAAAGAAGCAAATCTTTGCCAGAAGCACTTATATTAATAGTAACTTCAGGTAATCTGTAGGAATCTGGAATTAAGTTTTGAGGAGTATCAATTAATTTCATTGGTATATCAATTTCAATTGTATGATCTTTTATAAGAATTTGATGTATCCATAAAACAATTGCAATGAATAATACTAACAATTTTATGGAAATATTATTTTTCATTTTTCTAAATATTATCTATTTACTATATAAGATAGTCTCTTACCCATGTTAGAGACACTCTCATTCTCATCATTTGTCCAATCACTGATTGTTTGTTTGGTTAATAAAACAAATTCTTCAGATTTGTCTCTTCTACTTCTTTGAACAACGATGTTAGCTAATTTTTTCATTGAAACCCAAATAGTCTTAATTCTCTTATCTGAGCCTAAAGAAAGCCACTCTCTAATGTATGGGAATACAACTATAGGATTAGCTCTGGCAACTTGAGTAAGAATATGAGTTATTTTTTTTTGAACTTCAATTTTATCATCATCAATAGCTTTACTTATAAATTCCATAATGAAGCCTGGATCTGATCTTGCTATATTTTCCATTCCATGAAAAGAAAGAGCACGTTTCTGTGAATCACCAGAATCGATCCATTTTACAATGTTCTCCTTCATGAAATCAGGAAAATTTCTCCACATTTCATTTATCACACTTTCAACTTCCCAAGGTACACTATCAAATGTTTTCTCTAATAGTTTGAATACCTTTTCTGGGTTAGTTCTATCTAAATCATAAAAATAGAAAAGTGCTGTTGCCCTAACACCATATATTTTATGCTTTAACATAGGTTTGATAATCTTCTGTATTTTAGTTTTCTTACTATAATCAGTTAAACTTTTTCCTAAATATTCACGAATAAAATAATTAGGTGTTTTAGATATTTTAATTAATATAGTTTGGGCTTTTTCTAAATCATCTTTATCAAGATAGGTAAATATCTTATCTAAAATCTCATTTAATTCTTTACGATCGTCACCATCTAACCTGCCAATTTCGTTCACTGAAGCTCCCTTTAAATATAATACGCAAATGTGCTTTTCAACATGATTTTGTGTGCCTAAAAAGGCAAATACTGCTGAAATAATTTAACTTCACAAAAATCGCTTAACTACTAAATATCAATTATTTTTCTTACGTTATAACGTCAACGAATTTTATTTAATAATTTAGAATATTATTTATCCATTTCTTTTTTCAGGTTTGGATCTATGAGGCTATTATCATCTCTTTTCCAGCGATCATCAATTATTGCGCTTACAGGTGAATTCTTTTTTATATACTCAACAATTACATCTCTCAGTCCTTGCTCATAGTGCGTTATATTCGATTCTGGCACTTTAGTTAGTAAGGCTAATCCCGCATTCCCTTGTAATAAAAAATCTGATGTAGTAATTTTATAAATTTTATCAGCTTGCCAAGGCTCACCACCAATCAGTAGTTTTGAAATTCGATTAAAGTTTTCTCGTTTCCTATTGATTACAACTTTTATTCCAGCAGTTCTTAACCCATGTCTACTTCCAGAAACTCTTGTCTCGATTATTTCTTTTAAGAATGTTCCGTCTACTTCGATCAAAACAATTTGATTATCAAATGGCATTACATTAAAAACATTTCTGTATGTTATTTGTCCAGATGGTAATTCATCTCTTATTCCACCAAGATTCATAAATGCAAAATCTGCATCAGTATAATCTTTCATTGCTTCACAAACCAAATTTCCAATAAGATTTTGAGTTCCAGTTCCAAGCTTTGAAATGTAAATTTTGGCTTCTCCAATAATCTCATCCATACCAACTTCTGCTATTCGCTGCATAACTAATATGGTATCACCAATAACTTCATCAGGAATAAACTCATCTTCAAACATTGTTACAAGAACACCTTCATTTATTGCTGGAGTATCATATCCAGAAATCGTTTTTGTATCCTTATCTATTTTAATTGTTACATGCCCTACGCTGCTTCCATAGGCATAACCCTGTAGAACTAAAGTATGTGTATCGGGGTCTTCCCATGGTTGTGCAAATCCTTTATGCATATGCCCACCAAACATTATGTCAATCCCTTCAACTTCATGAGCTATTTCTTGAGCATCATATCCCCAACGCCGTTCTTCTTTTTCTTCATCCGTGTTGGAGTAACGTGCATCATAAGCCGGCTGTGGATCGTATGGAAGTCCCATATGCGCTATAAGTATGACAAGATCAACATTCTTCTCTCTTACAATGTTTACATATTTCTGTACTTGCTCTTTAGCAGGAAGAAAATCAACATTTTTTATATTATCAGGAAAACTCATTTGCTCTGTATCTGTTGTAGTAACACCAATCACACCAATGCGTAATCCTATTTTCTCAATAATTTTATAAGGGAGAACATAATCAATAAGTTCTTCTGTACCCTTTTTCACAATGTTACATGATAGAATTGGAAATTCTGCATTCTCCAGAGTTTTTATTAAGATATCTTCACCTAGATCAAACTCATGGTTTCCAATCGCTAAAAAATCGTATCCAATCATATTCATGTAAGTTATTATAGATCGTCCATCGCTCATTGTTCCAACCGGATGTCCTTGGAAGAAATCTCCAGCATCAATCAGTAAATTATCTCGTAATCCGGTACTATAAAGTTTCCGAACACTTTTTATGTATGTTGCAGCACTACCACCTCCACCTAATATCGGCGGGAAGTCTGGATTCATAAAAGTTGCAGGATACCTATCTATTCCACCATGAATATCATTTGTAAATATTACATCCAGCATCAGGTCTTCTGCCAATAGAAAACTACCGAATACTAGCAGAAGTAAAAATATCAATTTAGCTTTCATGTTATCCTACCAGGTAAAACTAATTGCAGATTTCAGATTGATAAATGACTCGTGTACTGTATCGGGATTTTCCCATCCGCGATCTTGAAGATTCAAATAAAAGTAGTTTTCCCAAAGATCCTCATGATCATAATAACTATCCATGAAAAGATCTAAAGTTTCATATTGTCGATTTGAGTATTCTAAAGAGATATCAAAAGTAAATTTATCTAAGATAGTAAAACCTGTTCCTGCCGTAAAAGTTGGTGTAGTGATCTCATTTGAAAACACAAAGCCGGAATCTTCATGCAAACCATAACTCGTCGTATAATTGAATCCAAAACGGAATGGGATTTTATTTGTTAAAACATGCTCTACACCGATATAATAGTTAATTGCATCATCGTATAATGGATTTGTATCAGACCATTTAATATATTCCACATCACAATTCATCACAGTTCTCATTATGTTTCTCGGTTTAAAAGAAAACCCTAAACGAGCATTCATCGGAAGTACATACTGAGCATAAGTTAGTGAATCTAAAGGTGTACCCGTAGAATCAAATTTAGTATAAACAAATACAGCCTCTTCTACATCTACCCCATCTTTGTCTCCAGTAACATCAAGCTCCACTTTTGGTGTGATACACAAACCCAGATCAAATCTCGGAGATAGATGAAAATTCATACCGACTTTAAACTTGAATCCTGAGAATTCTCTTTCCAGCGTATTGATAGTGTCATTCAATGTATTGTTCATAATGTCTTGAGCTTCCGGTGTCCAGATCACACTATTTTCCATTTCAGAGTCACCTAAATATTTTGCAAATTCTATACCGAATGAGCATAGGTTAGTATCAATCACAGCAATCTGAAAAGCCATTGCATTAATTCCACCTTTGCTTTCTATAGAATTCTGGGCAATCTTAGGTGGATATCCATTATCATCAGAATTCCTGTTATTTCTGACCTG
>JAVCCD010000294.1 GCA_030765665.1 Candidatus Tenebribacter mawsonii
CTAAATTAGATGAATTTGCGCGATATACGTTCCAACCTATGTTATCGGATTCTGATTCAGTTTCCCAATAAAGTGTTGGATGATTGCTCGAATATTGTGCAGTGAAAGATGAGAGTGTGACGGGAAGAATTATATCCTCTCCAAAAGCTGTATAGGCAATTTCATTTCTTCCTGACCAGTTTGATTTATCTCCAATAGCAATCAAAAATTCAGATGGAGAAGCAAAAGATGTACTACCATTATATTGATAATTATCATAGGTTCCGAGGTTTAATATTGTATTTGATATTTCACTTAGGCCTGATGGAATATCTGAATCATTTGTTCCACTATAAGACCAGCTTGCTCCTTTAGCCCAACCAATTCCATATAGGAATGATGGAGATGCTTCTGTTCCTTGATATACAATAATATTATCTCCAGAACCAGAGGGATTGAAACTACCACTTTTCACGAAACCATTCCCATCTGATCCAGAGTAGGATAAGATTGACCCTTTAGAAACGAAACTACTTGCAGTATATGTAATTATTCCTTCATTATCATTTAAAGCTGAATTTGCTGAAACCCAAGCGTTATCTGTAAATTTAATTATTGTACCTGATTCGAGATCAATCAATGGAACAAAATCAAAATTCTTATTGTCATCGGCATTAACTGTTACCAATACTATATCGCCAGCAGAAAGCACTGTCTGACCCCACACCAAACTCGCCAAAAATAAAAAACCTAAAATTAATAAACCAATTTTCTTCATATTCCCCTCCAAATTATTGTTTAATTTTTTTCGTTTATTTCAATGTAAAATCTAATTTACGTTCGGTTTCTAAAGTGCAATTACACAATTAATTGTCAAATACTTTAATTTTTTAAATAATATATTTACAATTAAAGTTGGGAACAAAAAATGCGATTCTAAATTTTGGTAAATTAAGATTGAAGTTGGTTCTGTATAATAGATATGTTTTTTCATATAGCTTATAATGGAATTTGTTCGGCTCAGAGGGATTCTTCCATCTTCGCCAAGGCAACGACGGGACACGTCGTCGAATGCCTTTGTAATCCCGAAAGCTTTCGGGACTCAGAAAGACATCTCTTTATAAATTTGCAGTACCTGAAAAAAAAAGAAGTTCTGGAGGAATTTTGAAAAGAATAATAATTTTGGTTATCATGGTAATTACAATAGGTACAATTTCTGCAAATGAGATGTTGCAAACCACGCTTACAAACGGAATGCAAATAGTTGTGAAGGAAAACAGGTTAAATGAATCGGTTGGTTTTTACTGCTTTGTGAAAACTGGTTCTGTGAATGAAGGAAAATACCTCGGTGCAGGAATTTCCCACTATTTAGAGCATATTGTATCCAGTGGAGCAACTAAATTCCATACTGAAGATGAGTATAATGAAATGGGAAAAGAGATGGGATCACTTGTAAATGCCTATACAACCTCGGGAGCTACAGCATTTTATATTACTGTAGATAAAGCATACAAAGATATGGCTTTGCGTAATCTTTCACAGCAATTACAGTTTTGCCTTTGTGATTCGTTTGAGGTTGCAAGAGAACGTGAAGTAATTCTCAAAGAGATCGTTATGCGGTCAACTCCTCCACAATCTAAAGTATATCAGAGAAGTAATGAGCTGGTCTATCCTAATTCCAACAAACGTTATCCTGTAATTGGATATACGGAACTATATAAAACTATCAGCAGAGATGAACTGCAGGATTATTACAAGGCAAGATATGCTCCCAACAATATGATCTTTGTTGCAGTTGGAAATTTTGAAGCTGCTGAGATGCTGGAAGAAATTGTTGAGACTTTTGAGGATTTCCCCAGAAGACAACTGGAACCTGTTTATCTTCCAGTTCAGCATCAGCGTGAAGGTTCTATAGAATATATCGAAGAATTTGAAATTGAAACACCGTCAGTGTATATCTCCACAATTCTATCTTCAAATGATTATGTTGATGCTACTGCTCTTAATGTAGCACTTGATGTACTTTTTTCTAAACGTCAATCACCAATCCGCTATAAACTTGTGGAAGAATTGCAATTGGTTAATAGTAGAGGATTTTATGCTTATGTAAGCGCTGACCCCAGTTCTCCGGAAGGTGAGATCACAATTCAATTTGAACCTAAAAAATCTGAAGATATTGACCTGATAATTTCAATTATAGACCAGGAAATTGAAAAATACAGCAAGAGCGGTATTATCGAAGATAATCTGGCAAATTACATAAATCGAGTGAAAGCACAGAAATTATTGCGAACTCCTGGGGTATCTTCTGATGCGAACAATATTGGCTGGTCAATGATGATTTATAATCTACCTGACTACTATGAGACAGAAATGCAATTATTGGAATCATTAACAGCTGACGATCTTGCTTTTCAATTAGAGAAGCACATAGTCCCGGGAAATAGGGTAATCTTCAACGCTGTCCCTATTGGAGATAAAGAGCTATTAGAAAATAAGGATGTCGCATCCATAGAAAAAACTGAGATCGGAAAAGTTCAACTAGATGATAATCTTACACTTCTGCATAAAATGAATACTGAGAAGCCACTTATTAAAGGTGTTTTTCATCTTCCAATTTCTACGAATTACGAAACAAAAGAAAATGCAGGAGCAATCTCATTTATGACCAACCTGATGTTCCGTGGTTCAGAAAAGTTCAACTCATTAGATATCTCAGAATGGAAGGAAGATCATGCCATTTCTTTTAGTACAAGTTGTTCAGAGAAAGGTACTATCATCCAATTCAAGTGCCTAAAAGCAGATTACAAACAATTGGAAGAAATGCTGTTCGATGCTTTTATGAATCCCACATTTGAAGATAAAGAGATCGCTCTAGCTAAAGAAGAAGTGAATGCAAACTACAAGCGTTCTAAGAGTCGTGCAACAACAGCTCATAATGATTATATAAATGC
>JAVCCD010000337.1 GCA_030765665.1 Candidatus Tenebribacter mawsonii
AATAACACTGATTTGATCAATTGCGTCAGCAATAGACTCATACTGATAAGAATGTTTTATTTTCAGGAAAGGAGTTTCAATATTGTATTGTTGATTTAACCTTTGTCCCAAACCATGAAGTGTGTCAACCATTCCTGCATAGCCGGCAAATTTTCCAAAGAAAACCAATCTTCGGTTTTTCTCATCTTCAATTTTTTCATAATCAAGAAGAGTTATTTTATCATCTAGTATTTTTTGTAAAAGAGGCATATTATAATCTTGCCCTTTTATTGTATGAGAGAAGAAAAGATGTGGTTTCCCGGGGATCAAATCTTTCATTGGGATTTCTTTAACTCCAATAATAAAATCGCATTCCGAAAGATCAGATGAAAGTTTCGCACCAGCGGATCTATATTCTTCATCCTTGTAAATTCTGATCTCTGAAGCCTGAACGATAACCTCAAATCCTTTTTGGATAAGTTTTTGAACAGCTATAGGATTAAATGGAACCCGACGTTCCCATTTGTTTTTTGTTTCTTTAATTATTCCTATTGTTTTCATTTTTCTCCTTCATAAATCACCTTGAAAAGGTCTAAAAGTATTTTCTTCCTGCTGAACCTTTTCAACGGTTTTAACCTGATCATTATAACTCGTTCCCAAGAAGAACTTGGGAACGAGTTATAACTATCTTAAATAATCATTTTTTATTTGAATCAATAAAATCTTTCAATAACTTTAATATCCAAATTCTCTAATTCATTAAGAATAGGATTATAGATATTTGGTAAGATCGGCATATGAACACCTTTTACAGTGATTTCTCCTTGAAGGATCATATGCACACCAATTGCTGCCGGAAGTGAAACGGTTCTTGCCATTGATGAATCACCATTTGGAATTCCATAATCGATCATTGTGGATGTAATCTTTTGAGTTTTATTTGGATACTCTGCAATGAATTTATGATGAAGAACAAGCAAATCTCTTTCACCTTCTTCGTAAGACATTTTATCAAGCATGATCGCTGTAAGGACATCAACAGCTCCACCTTTTGTAATTGGGATAGGTGTCTCATCAAAGAATCCAAGCCATTCAAATTTTTTCAGGATCACACTTTCTTCAGGAAGATTATATTTTTCCATTAAAAGTTCTTTAAGACATTTATCTTTATCTGTTTTGAACATTTTGGTAAGAATAAAATCTTTTACGGTTCCTGTCAGATTATCAAATATTTCATCTTCTTTATAGAATCCCATTTGAGACATAATATACCAAGTGTTGCAATGGCTTATGTTCCGGAAAGTTCCACGATACATTGTCTTCACATCTTTCAGGTCGTAAAGATCAATATAATCCAGTGAATTACGATTTGGATATGCTTCGAGTGTTCCTGCCCCTTCCACATCTACAAACCAGTAATTATTGAAAAGATTTTTCCCTTCAACTTCGATGATCTTGCCATCTTTCATATATTTTGCACCATTTCCTGCTGCCTTAAGAACACCTTTTGGTGCCCATGAGAATTTGTATCCGAGCGGATTTGTATTTGCTTCCGGAGCTGGCAAACCACCGCAATAACTCATGAAGCTTACAATTTTTCCACCTTCATTTTCTACATGATGGAAAATCTTCATTGCGCTCATGTGGTCGATACCGGGATCTACTCCGATTTCGTTCAGGATTATAATACCTGCATCTTTTGCCTGTTGATCTAATTCCCGCATTGCAGGACTAATATATGATGTGGTCACCATATTAGTTTTAAATTCAATACATTTTTTTGCAACTTCTACGTGCAGGGTTGCCGGAAGTAAACTCACAACCAAGTCACTATTTTTTACGAATTCTTCCAATGCCGCTTCATCATCACTTAAGAATTGTTTGGCAAATGCCTTTGGATGCGGTTCTGCAAGTTTTTCTGCTTTGCTTAATGTGCGGCTGGCAATAGTGATTTCATAGCCTTTTCCAGCCAGATAATCCACCATTGGTTTTACTACAAGTCCCGCTCCGAATATTGTTACTTTTTTACTCATTATTTTTCTCCATTTTTTATTATTTTTGAAGGCAAAAATGGGAATTTAAAAAAACATGTCAACTTATTAAAAGCGGTATAGAATATTTCGTATGATTACAGAAATAAAAGAGGAATTATTTATTTATTATAATTTATAAATACTTACAATACTAGAACAAAAAGTTGAGTTCACACCCACCAATTATTTACTTTTCTCTTCCTTCTTATAAATCAAAAATGAATAGAGAACAGAATAAAATGTAAGAGACAAAAATAGAATGAACATAATTGTGAGAGCTGTAGCATTATTTCCCCAGATAGCAGGAATAAAGATCATTAATAATCCACTTAATACAAAACAGATACCACCTACTTTGTGAGTTTTACGCCAAACAAATTCTGAGGAGAGAGTCCAGGGAGTACGAATCCCAATATAGAAGCTAGATGGCATTTTTGGGAGGATATTTCCTAATAGAATGAACATTAAACCAAGAGCATAATAAATAA
>JAVCCD010000083.1 GCA_030765665.1 Candidatus Tenebribacter mawsonii
AAACGACCCACTCCGTGTGATTCAATACCACTCAAATCACTTTCGATCAGCACATCTGCACAAATTATTGCTTCATCATTTGGAACACCGAGTTTTGTGAAAACATCCACCATCAGATTATAGATTTTTTCAACCGGAATTCTTTTCATATTTGGCATAATTAGCTCCTTTTACTTTATGAAATCAAGATTATATATTTTAGATTTATTTAGCAAGAAAATATCTGTTTGAGTATCTAAGATAATTTATTTTCTGTTTGATTTTGACAAATTAATAATGATAGAAATAGTTGAGTAAATTAATTTCGAACGGAGAATATTATGAAATGTCACGAAGTAGATTATGAGATTATTGGGGATGATATGCAAGTTGTGGAGATCGAACTTGACCCACAAGAGACTGTAATTGCAGAAGCTGGAGCTATGAACTGGATGGACGATGGTATAACTTTTGAAGCTCATCTTGGGGATGGTTCTAAACATGGTGAAGGTATGATGAAAAAACTTATGGGAGCTGCCGGACGTGCCATTACGGGTGAATCACTATTTATTACTCATTTCACAAATAGTGGAGAAGGAAAAAAGAAGGTTGCTTTTGGAGCACCTTATCCGGGTAAAATTATTCCTCTTGATATGCATGCATTTGGTGGAGAGATAATTTGTCAGAAAGATGCATTTTTGTGTGCTGCTTTGGGAACGGGAATTTCAATAGCCTTCAATAAAAAAATTGGAGTTGGTCTTTTTGGTGGAGAGGGATTTATTCTACAAAAAATTCAAGGTGACGGTATGGCTTTTATGCATGCCGGTGGAACAATTGTAAAAAAAGAACTGACGGGACAAACGCTTAAAATCGATACAGGTTGTATAGTTGCTTTTTCTCCGACGATAGAGTATTCGATAGAGAAGGCAGGAGGACTTAAATCTATGTTCTTTGGGGGTGAAGGTCTCTTCTTAGCAACCCTAAAAGGAACTGGAACAGTATATTTACAAAGTCTTCCTTTCTCCAGATTAGCTGACAGAATTTTAAGAAATGCACCAAGAGCCGGCGGCAAGAGAACTGGTGAAGGCTCTGTTTTGGGTTCTATTGGTAATTTGTTGGGTGGAAACTAAAGTATATAAAATGCTTAGTAAAATAAGTGATATGATCTGTCCAATTTGCGGAAAAGATAATAATTGTATGGCTCATCTTGATGAGCCATGTTGGTGTAATAACATGGGAATTCCACAAGAGTTATTAGGTTTAATTCCAAAAGGCAAAAAACAAAAGGCATGTATTTGCCTAAAGTGTATACAAGATTTCAAAGATGATCCGGTGAAATTTAAAAGCAAAATCTGATTCTCTATTTCTTTTCAATTCTCTTTGCGTCTTTGTGTCTTAGTGGCTGTTTTTTCTCTTAATTCTTTGCGTCTTAGCGTACTTTGCGGTTCTCTTTAAAAACAAAATGTATTTCTTTATTTTTTTCTATTCTCTTTGTGTTCTTAGTGTCTTTGTGCCTTAGTGGCTATTCTTTTTCTTAAAAATCAAATAACTTTTCACGCTTCGCATATTTACTAAAATATACTTTATTCAGGATTTCATTTTTTGTCAAATCAAGTTCATGATCTTCATCAATAATATCAAATGCAAGAATTCTGGCAGTTTTTAAAAGCTCACGATCTCGGATGATATTCGCATGTTTGAAGATAGGAATTCCCGATTGCTGGGTTCCAAAGAAATCACCCGGTCCTCGTATTTCAAGATCTTTTTCGGCAATTTTAAATCCATCATTTGTCTCGATCATAATATTTAATCTTTCCCTGCCTTCTTCACTGATCGGCGGATGAACAATGAGATAACAGTAAGATCTATCAGAACCACGTCCGACCCGACCCCGTAATTGATGCAGTTGGCTAAGCCCGAATCTCTCTGCATGTTCAACTATCATCACTGTTGCATTCGGCACATCTATTCCCACTTCGATAACAGTAGTAGAAACCAGAATATCAAACTCTCCATTCTTGAATTTTTCCATGATAGAGTCTTTATCTTTTGTTTTCATCTTACCATGCAGGAGAGCAATTTTCCGGTTTGGGAAAACATGTGTGCTTAATCTTTCAAATAGAGTTTCTGCATCCAGCAGATCAATTTTTTCTGACTCTTTTATGAGAGGACAAACAACATAAACTTGTCGTCCTATTTTTAATTGTGTTTCCACTTTTTCATAAACGACTGAGCTTTTATTGAAATTGTAATAAGTGGTTTTTATCTCTTTACGGTTAGGGGGAAGTTCGTCGATAATGCTCACATCGAGATCTCCATAAACTGTAAGTGCCAGTGAGCGGGGAATTGGTGTAGCAGAAAGATACATCAAGTCGGGATTACTATTTCTATGGCTGAGTACAGCTCTTTGCTCCACTCCAAAACGATGTTGTTCATCAATTGCAACAAAGCCGGCATTATTAAATTCAACATCTTTTTGAATGAGCGCATGAGTTCCAATAATTATATCAACTTCACCATTTTTAATTTTTTGTTTGAGCTCTGTTTTGGCTTTACTCACACCGCCTTTTAAAAGAGCAATTCTTATCTTTGGTTGGTTAGAAAGCAACTTAGAAATACTATTGAAATGTTGTTCTGCCAGAATCTCCGTAGGAGCCATTAATATAGATTGAAATCCATTTTCGATAGCTAAAAGCATGGCAAAGATGGTCACAATTGTTTTCCCCGAACCAACATCACCCTGAAGTAATCTATTCATTTGTTTTGAGGAAGTCATATCTTCCACAAATTCGCGGATAACTCTTTTTTGGGCATTTGTAAGTTCGAAAGGTAAAGAGTTTTTTAACTTGGTTGTAAATGTTTTTTCCAATGTGAATTTATTTCCATTCTGTTTTTTTTCATGTCCGTATTTACTGCGAGCCAACATTAGTTGAGTGAAGAAAAGTTCCTCAAAGGCAAAACGTATTTTCTCTTGTGGAATTGAATAAGGATGTTGGGTAAAATGGATCTTCTGCAAAGCAGTTTTTCTATCAGGAAAATTGAACTTTTCTGCAATATATGGTGGAAGATTTTCTTCTATTTCATCAGCATAAAGCTCAAATGCTTTATAGATCAAGTTTCGCATTACATTCATGCTAATTTTTTCAGTTAGTGGATAAACCGGAAGTACTGATCTTGTTTTCCAGAAATCCAGCTTCATATCTTCTTCATCTAATATTTCAGTTTGAGGATGAAGAATTTGAGGTGTACCTCTGAATTCTGAAACGATACCACTTACCCAAATCTGTTTTCCATTTTTAAATTGATCTATGAACCAATTTCCAAAACGAAACCAGGTAAGAAAAAGATAATCTTCACCATCTGTTACTACAACATTGAGTTGGGATTTTTTATGGGGTCGCTGTATTTTTTCAACTGATACAATATTACCCACGAAAGAGCAATTTTCAGCAAATTTCAAATCCCGAATTTTAACAGCAGATCTACGATTTATGTAATCACGTGGGAAATGTTCCAATAAATCGCCAATCGTAAAAATATTTAGCTTACTAAGCAGTTTACTTCGGAATTCACCTACACCTTTTAAATATTTTATATCATTATTCAATGCATTCATTACTTCCTCTTAAGACCATAATAATTGCAGATCCATTTTAATAAATTCATTTGCAACACAAAGTAAAGCTAACTAGTTATGAATCAAGATTTTTCTTTTAATATATTTGGAGTTGTACTTGAAACCTATAAATTTATAAAAAAATATTCATTACTCCACCAACAAGTAATGTAGCAACAACCATTATTGCTGATGATTTAAGCATATCCTTGACGCCAAGTTCTTTTAGTAGAACAGTAAATGTGGCAATGCACGGAAAGTACATTGTAAGTACAACCGAGGCGATAACTAGTTGTCCCATGCTCATATTGAGTGGACTAAGCATGCCAATTGCAACATCCTTACGCAGGAAACCAACAATGAGAGCTCCAACTGCTTCTTTGGGAAGACCAAGGATTCCTGTGATTATTGGTTCTGTAAGTTTTCCAATAAAATCTATGATATGAAGTGCATATAAAACATTCATGAAAAGAACCCCAAGCAGCATAAAAGGAATAGCCTCTTTGATGAAAGCGAAAACTCGCATCCAGAGTTTTTTTGATAATACACTAAAGCTTGGAAGTCTGTAAGGCGGTATTTCAACAAAAATTTCAGGGCTTTCACCTTTCATAATCTTATTAAGAAAGAATCCCAATAAAACCCAAACAATGAAGAGTGTTCCAAAAACCATAGATAAAGCAATTGCACCATGTTTCCCAACCAAACCAAATACCATTGCAAGCTGAGCAAAGCAGGGAACAGCAATAGCCATCATTGTAGAAGCGATAAATCTCTCACGTTTTGTTTCTAACATTCTGGCTGCCATTGCTCCTGGCACATTACATCCAAGGCCCAAAAGCATGGGAACTATAGCCAATCCATGAATTCCTAATCTATGCATCATGTTGTCAACCAGTACTCCCAAACGTGGAAGATAACCAGAATCCTCCAGAAAACTTAATACTAAATAGAATCCTATAATATAGGGTAAAACCATAGCTATTGGAACGAAAAGTCCGGTTGTGAGTAAACCAAGTGATTCCACAAAATCAATCTGGCCATCCACGAGTTTTCCAATAATCACATTATGGATCACACCTCCATTTCCAAGAAGTGCAGAGAGTTTCATTACTACGGGAGCCCAAAGATTATTAAATAGTGGTTCTAACACATATGAAATAAGCATTTCTCCAATAAATCTGATGACTGAGAAAGCAGCAAAAAGAATTATCAGGGAAATTGGAATTCCCCAAAAACGGTGTATAGATGCGTCACCCAGTCTCTCACCAATTGTGTGATGACGGTGTTTTAATTCTTGAACGTCTTCAATTATTTTACCAATTGCCTTCCATTTATCTTTGAAGTTAAACGAGCTAAGTCTTGCTTTAGAAAAATGGGAAACGAGATGCTTAATACCCTCACCGGTAATTCCGGTAGTTGGAACAACAGGAACACCAAGTATCTGCTCCAATTTTTCTGCATCTATATTTATGCCAGTATGTTTTGTTTCATCCCACATATTCATGCAAACAACAAGCGGAATTTTCTTTTTGATGAGTTCCATTGTTAATGCTAGATTTCTTTCTAAGTTAGTAGAATCGATAACGTTAACAAAGATATTGCCATCTTCGTCTTTGAAATTATTTATCATTTCGGCAGCAACTTGCTCTGCTTTAGAATCTGGTGCCAAAGAATATGTACCGGGAATATCCAGAACTTCAGCTCTTTCTAACCCTATGCGCATTGTACCTTTGGTAAATTCTACTGTAGTTCCAGAGTAATTGGAAGCAACTACGTGCACCCCCGTAAGACGTGAGAATACAACACTTTTTCCTACATTTGGGTTTCCAACTAATAATATTTTTTTCATGTTTTACTCAATAATAATTCTCTTTGCCATTCTATGACCAATAGCTATTTGGGTTTGACCAACTTTAATAGTAATAGGACCTTGCATCATTTGTGATGAAATTTTGGATACTTGAACTCCAATTCTGATTCCTAAGGATTCAGCTTTATTAACAAAATGCCTTCCGCCAATTACATTTTTTATTTTTGCAACTTCACCATTTCTCAATTCCTGGATTGTTTTAAAGTCATGTTGCTCAACTCTATGCTGGAATTTATGATGACCGTGCATTTTATTGAATAATTTATTTTTCATTAATAATCCTGATCATTGACAATCACTACACAATCCGCGTGCTCCAAGATTATATTCTGATATTTTAAAATTTTCTTTTTCAGCTAAAGTATCAATAAGTTCCGCAACATCATTAAATCCAGATTCAATGATCTTTCCACACTTTTCGCAAATAAAATGCAGGTGATTTTCGTGTCCGTAAGTATGCTCATAAATATCTTTAGATTCACAGCGTAAAGATTGTTTTATTAAGCCTGACTCAACTAAAAGCGGTACTGTACGATAGATCGTAGCACGAGATACATTTTTATGTTTCTTTTTGATCTGTTCGTAAAGGTCATCTACATTAAAATGTTCATGATTTTCGAATACGGCTTCCATAATAATAAGACGTGGTTTGGTTAGTTTGAGGTTTTTAGATCTTAAAAAGTCACGATATAGTTCTTTTTCTTTTTTCATAATATTCTTCCTCGATTTCCGAAGCTTCCACCAAAGGAAATCTCTCAGCTAAGATTCGGAAAGTTACGACTAAGTTAAAACTTTCCGAATCTCAGCAAGAAGAAAATCGTTGTATGAAGCTTCGGAAAGGCAGTACTTTTTTCATAATATTCTTCCTTAATTAATTCAGTAATCATACAAAATTAAGAGGATAAATTAGTCAAGTACTTTAATGAGAATGAATCTCAACTGCACAAAATGATGGTTTTGATAGCCACTAACGTTTTGAAAAGATGTCAAATTCACTTCGTTCAAATAGTGAAGTCTTTATTGACGAAATTTTCTAATTTACGGATCAACTATATAATAGATGTATTAATTGCGTTTATTATTAGAAAAATGATAAAAAATTTGGTTATTCAACGTTCTGTAAGAACCCATTAAATTTGCTGTCATGCAAGAGTGAACAGGAATTATTCCTAAAATGTCTCCAATTGAAACTTCGTTTATTAAATTTTCAGATGCTTGAATGATACCGTGTTCTTGCGAAAGTGAATTAAGGTAAGAATTTTCAGTTGGAAATTTCCACACAGACTCAGATAACTTAACTACTTGTCCAAAAATTTTATTGCCATTTTGCAGAATAAATTCTTTGGAAAGGTGGATTCCACCTCCATAAATAACGATCTGGTTTCTTTCGCGATTTATATCAACAACCGGGCAGGCAACGCAAACAGCAATCTCGGATAAATTGCAGACTCCCAAATGGTGCTGCATCAAATCAAAAAAGATAAAATTGCCAGGCCGTATCTCATCAATATCATCAAATTCTTCTGCTAAAGTACATGATGGTGTATCACCTGTTGATGAGATAAGATCAGGATATTGCTCAATAAATTCTATTTTAAGCTTTTTCATTTTCTCCAAAGCATCATGATGAATATCTAGTATCTTTTGAGTAGAGTCTGATTTATAGGTATTACCGGAGTGAGTAAGGAATCCTTTAAAATTATGTTGTGATAAAATTTGTACAGTCTTTCTAACTTGTTTGATATCTTTTGCTGAAATTCCTGATCGATGATATCCAGTATCAATTTCGACAAAGTAATTCAATGGTTTACTTGTAACTTCAATTAGTTTTAATGCACTTTCTTGGGAGGAAATAAGAATATTTAGATTGATCTTATCCGATAGATCTTTTATGCTATTTATCTCCAATATATTAAAAGGAAAAGCTATCGTAATATCGTTCCAACCAGCATTAGCAAAATATTGAGCCATCTCTACAGAGGAGACAGTTATTTTATCAATTCCGAATCTTTTGAAGATCTCTCCAAGCTGTATTGATTGATGTGTTTTAAAGTGAGGACGAAAAGTCACATTTTTCTCTTTAGCTTTTTCAACCATTTTACCAATGTTATTCTCACATTTACCTAGATCCAATAACATTACAGGTTTAGTTATTTTCATATTGATAACATCCTTTATAAAATGTTGTATTTTTATAATAAACTATTTCTTATAGAAGGAGGTTCCACGAGGATAATCCGGCACTCTAAAGAATTTTGCAATGGATGCGGCAACATCAGAAAATTGATTACGAATTCCAAGATCTATTCCTTCTGTTCCCTTTTGATAACAGAGTAATGGAACATATTCTCTGGTATGATCTGTTCCCTTAAAGGTTGGATCACATCCATGATCAGCTGTAACAATTAGGAGTTCATCTTCTCTTAATACTTCAATGAGCCTACCCAAATGTTTATCTATCTTTTCAACTTCATCACAGTAACCCTGTGGATTTCTTCGATGACCGTAAAGCATGTCAGTATCCACATAATTCACAAATATGAATTCATCTTTATCAGAAGGTTTGCTTAGCAGCATTTCTGTTTTTTTTATGCAGGCATCATTACCTTTATCGTTATGCGAATCATTTAATCCTTTTTCCAGAAATATATCTCCGATCTTTCCAACGCCTACTGTATTCACACCTTTTTTCTGTAAGAAATCAAAGATGGTTTCACCTTCATATTTTATTGAATAGTCATGTCTTCCTTTTGTTCGCGTAAAATTTCCTGGTTCACCAATAAATGGTCTGGCAATAACTCTGCCTACGCTGTATTCATTACAAAGGATTCTAGCTTTTTCACAAATGTCATAGAGTTCATTTAATGGAACAATTGTTTCATGGGCAGCTACTTGAAATACAGAATCACCAGAGGTATAAACAATAAGTTTTCCTGTTTCTAGATGCTGCTTACCTAGTTCTTCTATTATAGCAGTTCCCGAGGCTGCCTTGTTACCAATTATTTCTTTACCTGTTTCACGAGTGAAATCTTCTAATAGTTTTTCAGGAAAGGATGGGAATTCTGGTGGGAATGTTGTAAAAGCTGACTCAAGTTCCAGTCCGGCAAGTTCCCAATGTCCGGTAGTTGTATCTTTACCTGGAGATTTTTCACTCATTACTCCAAAATTTGCTAAGGGATTCTTTACTGCTTCACAACCTGGGAGTTTATTTCCCAGAAGTAAGGAAGCATTTCCCAAACCTAACTTCTTTAAAATAGTCCATTTATCACCCTTAATAGTTTCGCAAATATGAAGGGCTGTATTAGCATTTGAATCTCCATATTTTATAGCATCAGGAAGAGCACCTATGCCAAAACTATCAATTACTATTATTATTGCTCTCATTTTGTTACCTGCTCATATTATTTGAAATAGTAGTGAATACCAGCTTGAGGTACATACATTATAATATTAAGATCTTCATCCTCAATAGTATGAATAGAGCCTGTCTCATGCCACCAATAGTAATCATAATCATCTTCAAAATAGTTGTCGTCTGTATCTCCGAATGTGATTGCACCAAAAGCAAATTGGAAGCCATAGGTTTCGTTCATTTGACGGTAGGAAAACCCACTACCTGAGATCATACCACCTGTAAATCCAAGTCCATGCTTTAAGTTTTCTTCAGCTGTTAAGATCAGCGTGAATGTAAGTATAATTATCAGTATTAATAATTTCTTTCTATCTAGCATTTATTTCTCCTTTTTTACTTTGGGGGTACTCTTCAGTTAGCATTAATGCAAAAAATAGGATGAGAAAGGTCCTCATCCTATTATAATTCAAACAGAAGAAATATTGAACGTTAAATCTCTTTTTTGGGTTTTTCTTCTGATTTTGCAGGTTCTTTTTTATGCCCTTTTATCACTTCTTTTGTTCCATCAACAATTCCGGAAAACACATCTTTAACAAAACCTGCTACTTTTGGTGCATGTTCTTTAAAAGACTCGCTAATTACCACAGCTGCTTTTTTTACAAATTCTTCTGTTGGTGGCTTAGCTTTATCAAATCCATCTTTAGCACCTTCTAAAGCTTCTTTTGCCAGCTTTTGAGCTTTCTCTTTATTGTTAAGATCTTCGGCTTTGATTGTAGAGATTATTTCCTTAGTTACATTTCCTACAGCTGCTACAACATCTTCTCCAGCATGAACAGCTTTTACTACAGCATCTTGAACGATCTTGTTCACTTTTTTTTCTTCCATAATTCCTCCTCAAGTTCTATCTCTTTTATAATTTTGGTTTTATTCCAATATGGATGCTTCAACCAAATTTCATGTGCTCTATCTAATATTTTACCAACATTTTGTCCTTCACTAATTTCAAAATGTAACATAATATCTCTTCCGGTTACTGGCAACTTTTTTCCAATTATTTTTTTCTGGTTGGAAGCTATTCGCAATTTCAAATTGGGAATCTGGTTTGCAAGAATATAGGCGTCTGCATGGGAAATATTATCAGCATGGATAAGTGAGAGTAATGGTTCCAGCTCATTTTGCATTTGAAAAATCAAACGGCGTACAGCAACATCAGAAAGGTTTATAATGTTATCCCCAAATGATTTCAATCGCATATGATTTTTTATAATTTTAGAAACCTTATCAATTATATCTTTTGGAAATTTGAGATCGTTAAGTATCTTTCTTGCTCTTTTTGCTCCGGCAACTTCATGATGATAAAAGTGAATACCTTTTTTGTCTTGAGTTTTAGTTTGCGGTTTGGAAATATCATGCAACAATGCAGATAGTCGCAAGACTAAATCATTTGGAGTGTTTTGTAAAACTTGAAGTGTGTGACCAAGAACATCTCTGTCATGATATTTGTTTTGCTGTACATCTTGAAGTAAACTAATTTCTGGAATAATATTTTGTATAATTCCAGTTTTAATCATCAATTTTATCCCTTCAGCAGGTGATGATGACAACAGTATTTTAATGAGTTCATCACGAATTCTTTCACGTGATATATATTTTAACATAGGTGCATTAAGAATGATCCCATTTAAGGTCTCTGTTTCTAGAGTAAAATTTAGCTGTACAGCAAAACGAACAGCACGGAGCATTCTAAGTGGATCTTCTTTGAAGATTAAATCCGGTTGAGATGTCGTCCGAATGATTTTCGCTTTGATATCTTCAATACCTTTATTTGTAATATCTTGTATTTTATTATCCATCACATTCATGATGAGTGAATTCATTGTGAAATCACGTCGATAGATATCTTCTGTTATAGTGCCATGGGCAACAGCTGGTTTCCGATTGTTATTTTTGTATGATTCTTTTCGCGACATCACAAACTCGATCTTATATCCCAAAATATTTACTTGTGCTGTTCCAAACCGCTGAAATATTACAGGACGTGAAGATAATTTCTTTTGAAACAGTAAGTTAGCTAGTTCAATGCCACCATCAGGTAAAGTTACAACGATATCCAGGTCATTACTTTCTTTTCCCATTACTTTATCACGGACAAATCCACCTGCAATGAATGTATTGTTCTCAAATTCGGTTTCTCGGATTGTATCTGTAATAACCTTAACTACATTTTGCATAATTTTTTAATAATATTCCGGATCTATTTGTAGAAGATATCCAACTAATTGCGATACACTGGAAATTGCAGCAGTTTCTGCCCGTAAGATATGATTACCCAAAGTAAAAGTTATAATATTTTCTTTTACGAAAAATTCAATTTCCTTCTCATCAAATCCACCTTCTGGTCCAATAATAATGCAGATGGATTTGCTTTCTGAATTTGCCATGAATTCGTTTAGAGTTTTATGTTTACCAATTTCTAGTGCTACAACGGGAGTATATTCTTTCATCTCGTTTATCAATTCAGGTAGTGATCTAATATCGTGAATTTTGGGTAGGAATGCGTTATCACATTGTTTCATGGCAGCAATGGCTACTTTGTTAAACTTTTCAAGAGTATTCTCAGATGGTTTTCTTACAGTCCTTTCTGTAACTATCGGGAAAAAATCTTTCACTCCAAGCTCAGTTAATTTTTCGATGATCATGTTATCATGCTTATTCTTAAGAAGCGGAAATGCGATAGCGATCTGCGGAAAAGATTTTTGTATTGAGTTAATTCTATTTATTGTAATAGTTAAAGTTTTCTTTTCAATGTTACTTATTATGCCATCTGCCATAAATCCATTGCCATTAGATATTGTTATATTATCTCCATTCTTACGACGGAAGACATGTATAATGTGATGATGTTCAGTTCCGGATATTATTACAATATTATCATTTATTTTCATGTCCGGTGCGTAAAAACATGGCATAAATTCTCCTTTTGAAACAAGTTAATTCTCAATATGAGAAAAATCAAATAGGATATTTTATGTCAAATAAAGTATTTGCAATAGCATAATCAATAACAAAAATTCCAATAATTAGGAATTACTAAAAACATTTTTTTGTTGCCAAAAAAAGTCGGAGTAATTTTATCACATAGAAATGTTGTATAAAAAAGAACTTGCAGGCGAACAGATATTTAAATTTTATATCGCTATGATATTTAAATTTAATAATTTTATGAAATCTAAGGATAATTTGAGGATTAAAATATGAGGAATGTACTTCCGCTCATTGTTATAATATTTGCAGTTGTAGCTTTAATAATTGTAGTTGGATTCATTATAGGTACAGTTGCACATAATATAAAAAGTGAATCTGAAGAAGAGGTTATAGAACAGCAAGTTGTGAAGGAAGAAATTACTGAGCCCACCCAAAGAGAAGATCAAATTGTACCAGAAGTAGCTTCCCAACCTGAAGCGGTAAAGCCTGAATATGAAAAAGAGATTAAGATAACCAAAAAGAAAATTGAATTTGGTAAAGAGTGCGAAGTTCAATTACTTGCCAGTAGTAATTATGCTAGAATCGAGCAGATTAAAACTGCACTTGAGCGCGATGGTTATAAATCTAAGATTCTTACACTCACAAAAGGAAAAAAAATAATCTACCGTTTGCGATTACGGGGATTGTATAGCGAAACAGAAGGTAAAAGACTAGGCAATGAGATTGTAAAGAAATCATCACACGTAACTTCTTTCTGGTTGGATGAAATTAAAGATGGAAAAAGTGTTGGTCAGATCGGGGCAACCGTAACACAAAAACCAAAAGAAACCAAAACTATTCCTACCTCAACCGGTGATTATGAGATACAAATATTGGCGAATACAAAAAGAAATTATGTAGAAGATAAAAAGCAAACTCTCGAAGCTGCCGGTTACAAAGCTAAAATAGTTTCAACTTCCAAAAATGGAAAAACGTTTTACAGGCTAAGATTAGCGAATTCATATTCAAGAGCAAAAGCTACTCAAGTTGGAAATAAATTGAAGAAAGATGTTCGGTTTGTTACGGATTATTGGATAGTTCCGAAATCTGGAGTAAGTACACCAGCACCTCGAATTACAAAAAAAGCAACAACTACTAAAGATGAATCTCTTACTGAACCAATTCAATATTCTATAGATCCAAAATATCAACCAAAAAATAAAAAAGAACAAAGAACTATGACATGCAACACGAATGATATAAATATTCGTATTGGTCCTGGAACATATTATGCCGTAGACCCAATTGGTAAATTGATGAAAGGTGTTACAGTATTCGTGGTTGATGAAAAAAATGATTGGGTTAAATTTACGATTACACCCAATGATGAATCTTGGGCTGGTTGGGTAAACA
>JAVCCD010000079.1 GCA_030765665.1 Candidatus Tenebribacter mawsonii
TGGTCTGTACCTAAATGGAAAAATTCTGATAAAATAGGCTGGAAGCCCTTTGCATAAAACTGTTTATAAAAATCTCTATTTGTAAATGAACTTCCAGTCTCAAATTTTCTATCTTCAGTTTTACTTATGTAATATTCAACCAAT
Organism: Candidatus Tenebribacter mawsonii; assembly: GCA_030765665.1. Classification (GTDB taxonomy): domain Bacteria; phylum Cloacimonadota; class Cloacimonadia; order Cloacimonadales; family TCS61; genus Tenebribacter; species Tenebribacter mawsonii. Next base: position 145 of record JAVCCD010000079.1, read on the forward strand.
TTTTCCTGAAGCTTTAGATCAACATCAATATCTCCACCCATTTCTTTGGATACAAATAATTTGCCATCTGCACGAATTCCAGAAATACTTGATGAATAAATATCTTTGCTTTTCTCAAAAACATGAATTTCGTTATTACTATCTTTTATTTTTTCAATGAAACCGATCGCAGCAGCACCAAATCCAATTATGGCTATTTTCATTTTTATTCCTATTTAAGTAAAATTGCTTTTTTCTGTATGGAAATATCCTGTGTTTTTAATGTATAAAGATAAAGCCCAGATGCAACCTGATTACCATTTTCATCTTTACCATTCCAAACAAAATTATACTCACCACTTGATAAATGATTATTTACAAGAGTTTTCACACGTTGCCCTTTTATGTTGTAAATTTCCAAAGAAGCGTGACCAGATTCAACTAAATTAAATTTTATACTTGTTTCAGGATTAAATGGATTTGGGATATTCTGGTGAAGAATGGCTCTGTTGCTTGCAACATCATTATTAATTCCTGTTCCACCTGTAACATTTATCCACCAGATTTTAGGTAGATCATAGTTTTCATTAGAAATTACACCTTTTACTTCATGCCATCCATTTACTAATGGGGTGTAACTAAAAATATAGCTAGTATTTTCTTGCAAGTCATCATTAATATACCAAGCATAAGTAACATTGTCATCATCGCAAACCAAAGCAAAAGCCATTATTTCATTAGCATTAACATACAACGTATCTTCTATTGGTAAGTAACTTACAAGTTGGGGGGTCATTATTCTAACACTGTCTATTACAACATCAGTAAGAGGTTTATTGGCAGGACTACCGTTAGGTCCGGTTGTTAGCACTTCACTTATTTCTTCTACGATGTCAGAACCTAAGGTTACATGACCAAAAGAAGAATGGGCATCATTTAACCATGAAGTTGGTACTACAGTTATAAAATATTGCGAACCCCCAGTGTTTGGACCGGCATTTGCCATACCTAACACATACGGTACATTATAATTTATGTCAGGGTGAAATTCATCTGGGATAGTATATCCTGGACCACCGTAACCAGTTCCTAGAGGGCAACCATCTTGAATCATGAAATCACTAATAACGCGATGAAAGATCAGGTTATCGTAAAAATTAGAATTTGTAAGGTCTACAAAATTTCCAACAGTAATAGGAACCAGATCCTCACGCATTGTAACTTCAAAATCACCCATCGAGGTATGCCATTTTGCAACAGTTTGACTCCAAAGGGAATTGATTGAAATAAGTAAAACAATTGTAATAAGAATATAACGAATTTTATTCATAACTCATCCTCCATTTTTTATTAGTATCAAACTCGAATATTCGAGTAAAAGGAAATGCGTCAATTTTTTTCCTAAATGAAATTGATATTGGCTTCTTTGAAGGCAAATTTTATTAATTCTAAAAGAATGTAGTATTGTAAAATTACTCTAAAAATAAAAAATTATTCTGTAAGTGAACAGCTTGTTTTAAGAACTGCATTTATTTTACATATGCTCTAATTCTTATTCTAGATCAGGAGCGATAATTCTTTGTATTGTTTCTATTGGAAGTTCGAGTTCTTTGGCAATTTCTTCAGCCTCCCAATCTTTTGCGGCTAGATCTTTGGCTAGATTTTCCAAATAATTCATGTCTGCAAAACCATCTGAAGGGCGTAAGTTATCATCATTTCCTTTGAAAGCGGATATTTTTTTGCGAAAAAGTTTGATTATAAGAAAAATGACTACTACTAATAAAATTAGAGCAATTACAACAATCCCAATAAGTTTAAAATTTAATTTTGAGACAATGTTCTGCAAATCAGATTTTACGATCTCGGCAACTTTAACCGATTCTCTCTTTGTAACAGCTTGTGCAGGTTTACTATCTGCAGTTTTTTGCTGAGATTTTAATTCATTACGGAGTCTAAGAACTTTATTGTTATATTCTTCTGCTAATTTGGCATCTCCAATTGTCTCATAAAAAGAGGCATAGCTTGTAAGTTCGGAAAGTGTCTGAGGATCTGTTGAGATAAAAATATCCAGAACAAGCTTGAAAACATCTCCCTGCAATTCCATCCCTTCTACTTTATAGATTTCTCCAGTAACAATCAATTGCGACGTATTAATGTTGATCATAACCATAACTTTATCTGTTGTAACCCAGTAATTTAGACCCGTTATGACTTTGTTGTCAGGCATGTCTAATTTCTGCAATGATGCATCTTTTCGGCATCCAGCAAGGTTTATTTGGATATCAGATTCATGCTTGAGGATCTCGTAGTCTGGTCTGGTATCAAACACTAATACGGTTCGGTCTATCACGCCATAATCTTTATGGTATACATCAATAAGGTAATTTGCATTTAAAAAGCTGACAAATACTAAAAATATTAATATGAAAGTTCTTCTCATTAAAGCTCCCAGAGTCCTTATTCTATACTTTTCTAACTTTTAAAATACTTTTTCTTTTGTCAATATTAGAATTTAAAAGCAGCTTTTTTAAAAAAGTATTCATTTTCTCTTTAGTTTTCTTTTAGCAATTCTCAAATTAGTTTGGAACCTTGGGTCATCAGGTCTTATAGTTATAGCTTTCATAGCGAAATTGTACGCTTTTGGAAAATCTTTTAGCATAATGTAAAGAGTAGCAATGTTGTTAATTATTGTAGCATCTTGTGGAAAATATTCATTTGCTTGTAAAAGAATGTGGAGAGCATTTCTATCATTTTTAAGTTTGAGTTCGATAGTAGCTTCTTTAAATAATTCCTTAGCTTTTACATATTTTTCTCGAGCTACAACATCATTTGCAATCTTATGATATTGAATATATGCTTTCTTATTTGGAAATAATTTAACTGCTTCATAATAAAATCTAATTGCCTCATCCCATTTTCTTTGCATGATATTACATTCTGCTAAAGCGAGTAGGTTCAACTCATTTTCTGGGTATTCAGCATAGATATTTTCTAAGTATTGCTCTGCTTTAGAAAATTCGGAAAGCGAAAGCAAGGCTACAGCTAGATTAAATTTGTTCTCAACTGAGTTGTTGAGAAGGATTGCTTTTTGAAAACACAAGTAAGCTTTTTTAAAGTCATTCTTTGTAAGAAGCTTCTGTCCTTGTTTCCTTAGATGTTTCTCATTGAGATCTTCAAAAAAGCTCATCATAAAAATTAACTTTCTTCCTTGTTCACTTCACTTTTCTGTTCTTCAAGTTTCTTTTTAATCGCATCTGCTTTTGCAGCTGCTTTTTTTTGAGCACGAACTTCCTTTAAAGGATCAAAAATTGCAGCTGTAGGGCATACATCTGCACACATTCCACAAACAATACACTTGTCATAATCAATAATTGCTAGATTATTATCCATTGTTATTGCATCAACAGGACATTTTTTAACACAAAGTGTACAAGCAATACAAGCAGTATTATTGCCGCATGCTTTTCTAGATACAGCACCTTTATCATGTGAAGCACAGAGAATGTGAACACGTTTTTTTATTGAAACCATTTCGATCAAGTCTCTTGGGCAGGCAATAGCACATGCACCACATCCGGTACAATTATCATTATTAACAATAATCATTCCATTGTCATCAATGTGCAATGCATCAAATTTACAAGCTTTTACACAGTCATATTGGTAAACGCATCCAAAGTTACATGCGTTTGGACCACCAGATACTAAGATCGCTGCTTTACAGGTTTCTATTCCCTGATAGTTATATTTAAAGTTTGTATTATCTTTACCGCCGCTTTGACAATGAATGATGGCAACTTTTCTATCTGCTGTTGTAGCTTCCATACCCATAATTTCTGCGACATGTTTAATAACCTCATCTCCACCAGGAGCACAAAGATTTATTTCAGCACCTTTTTCTACTATGGCTTCAGCATAAGCTGCACATCCAGGATAACCACAAGCTCCACAATTTGCACTTGGAAGGATTTCGTTAATACTTTCAATTTTTGGATCAATCTCAACATGGAATTTTTTTGAGGCGAATGCTAAACCTAAACCATAAATAAGTCCTAAAGCACCTAACGTTAATACTGAATAAATTAATATCGACATTAATTCCCCCCTAAAATTTGAGACCGGAAAAGCCCAAGAAAGCAAGTGCCATACTTCCAGCAACTATCATCGAGATAGGCATTCCCTTCATGCTAACAGGTAATTCTGCGCGTTCCAAACGTTCCCTTATACCAGCCATTAAAATTAGAACAAGAGTAAAACCAATTCCTGCAAATAATCCATTAAGAATAGCAAAAATGAAATTGTATTCAGATTGAATATTCAAAATTGCTACACCAAGAACAGCACAGTTTGTAGTAATAAGAGGAAGGAAAACTCCCAAAGATTTATAGAGAGCAGGTGCTGTTTTTTGAATAACCATTTCTACAAGTTGAACAAGTGATGCTATCGTAAGAATAAATGCTATCGTTTGTAAAAATTCAATATGCAATGGTACCAGGAGATAAGTGTGAATGAGCCATGTGAATGTAGAAGCCATTGTCATCACAAAGATAACAGCCATTCCCATACCAATCGCAGAGTCCAATTTTTTGGAGACACCAATATAGGGGCAAAGCCCAAGGAATCTCATCAAAACAAAGTTTTGAACGAAGATGGCCATTACAGCCATGAAAAGTATTTTTCCAACAAATTCCATTTATATACTCCTTTTATTCAACGCAGATATTTTATGATGCTTATGAAAACGTATGATATTCAGATTAATTTTTCTTTCCATTTCTACCCTACTTCTCTTCATATTCTTTCATATCTCTCAGCGTAGATCAGCGTTTAATTTTATTTCTTCTTCTTTAAATTCATTAAACCCATCAACAAACCCATAACGATAAAAGCACCAGGTGCTAATATTGCTATAAGCATTGGTTGATATGAATCTGGTAAAATATTAATTCCAAGGAACTGACCAGCTCCTAATACTTCACGAATTCCACCAATAACAACTAAGGCAAGAGTGAAACCTAGACCCATACCCAAACCATCTAATATTGATCTTAACACATTGTTCTTGCTGGCAAAAGCTTCTGCTCTTCCTAAAATTATACAGTTAACAACTATTAACGGAATAAACAACCCTAAACTTTTATGTATGTCAGGGAGATATGCATGCATTACCATATCAACTATTGTTACAAATGATGCAATGACAACAATATAAGCTGGAATTCTAATTTTTGATGGAATTAGATTTTTTATAAGTGAAATGAATATATTAGAAAAAACGAGTACGAAAGTTGCAGCCAACCCCATGCCGATTGCATTTACAACAGAAGATGTAACTGCGAGTGTTGGACATAGACCTAATGCCATCACAAATACAGGGTTTTCTTTAATAAATCCTTTTGTGAATTCTTTAAGTAAAGTCATTATTCAACCTCCTCATTTGCTTCTTCTCTTGGGATATCAAGTTTACCCATAGCGGATTTTATGGAA
>JAVCCD010000186.1 GCA_030765665.1 Candidatus Tenebribacter mawsonii
GAAGTTGTAGAAGCAGAAGGAACTGCAGATGTACCAGTTGGTAAATCAAGAGAAGAGATGGAAGAAGAAATTACTGAGCAGGTAGAATATGCTCAGGAAATGACTTCAGCTCAATTTGAGCAGGAATTCGGACTCGCCCTTGATGTTGGAGCTGGTATACAAGGTGGAACAGGTACCGGAGATTTTAGTAATGAACTCCTGGAAGTAACAGAAGTTAGTGAAATTGTTGCTCAGGGATCTGGTGGACCAGGAAACGGGACCGGACCAAAAGCAAGACGTGGTGCTTCAGATCTTGATGTAGCCGGTTCTGGCGGATTTGATTTGGAAGGAGCTGGTGATGGCCTCGGTGATCTTGGTGGTCTTGACCTGGGTGGAACTGGTGGTTTTGAAGAAGTTGATATGGCCAGTCTGGGTGGAGATGTTGGAAGCTATAACATTACCAAAGTTGAGAGTAAAGCTCAATTTACTGCTGTAAAAAAACGCTTTGCCGGAATAAAAATGGTATCGGAAGGTTCGATCAATGTTAAGCAAACTGTATCTCCTCAAACAAAATCGATCGTTGCTGATATCGATGCAGTTGTATCTACATACAAACCGCAAATATCAAAGTTGTTTGGTGTAGAATCAATGATGATGGATATGTATGGGACAATTGAGTTCTCACTCATCATTAGTAAAAGTGGTAAAATAGAAGCTGTAGATATTGAACCAATACAAGGCAGTTATTTTACAGATTCATTCTTATCTAAATGTCGTGAGATAATTAAGAATTGGAAAATTCCTGTTAAAGATGCTATCGGTTACAGCTTCAGAATGAAATTCATGAAGTAAAAAATCATATTTAACAGCCCTTCTCAAGCAGGAGGGCTGTTTTTTTATAACTATGAAATATTTTGAAATCGCACTTCCAATTAATGTTACAAAACTATACATTTATAAAAATAAAGCAGAAATATCCCCTGGCTGCAGGGTGCTCGTTTCCTTTAATAATACTTTTCACACAGGTATTATCTGGGAGGAGACACAAGATATTAATGAAAATATTAAATATAAAGAGATACTGGAAATCATTGATGACAAACCGAAGATTTCATCTGAACTCTTAAAATTAGCTTTGTGGATCAGTAAGTACTATCAATGCAGTTTAGGACAATCCCTTTCAGCAATGCTCCCCTCAGCTTTTAATATACAATTGCAAAGAAAAGTTAGATTAAATAATAACAACAGTTCAAATTTCGAAAATGAAACAGCACAAAAAATTTTAAAAGAACTTAATAATGATTGGCTCGATATCAATAAATTAAAAGAGAAACTAAAAGCTAAAACCTCTGAATTTAACTCTGCTTTAGAAGATCTTGAAAATAATGAAATTGTTGAGATCCAGAGAGTATTTGATGAGAAGATAAAGCAGAAAATTGCAAATTTTGTTAAGCTGCTTCCTATTGAAACAATCCCAAAACTTACCTCCAAACAATCAGAAGCTTATGAATACATGAAGGGTATTTCTAATGATTTCCCTCTTGCTAAGATCGCTGCCAAATACAGTTATTCAATTGTAAAAACTCTCCGAGCAAAGGGACTTCTGATAATAGAACCTCGAGAAGTGAAAAATATATATTTTACATTTCCTCAAAAACGTATTCAGAAAAGTATAAAGCTAACATCAGAACAGCAAAACGCGATAAGTTCTGTCAATGAAGTTATAAAAAAGGATAAATTTCATACTTTCCTGCTTTTTGGAATAACTGGCAGTGGTAAAACTGAAGTATATATTGAAACAATAAAAAGTGTTTTAAAAAAGAAAAAAACAGCTTTAATGCTGGTTCCGGAAATTGCTCTAACACCTCAAATGGTGGATAGATTTTTCAATGCATTTGGCGAAGATATCGCAATTTTACATAGTCACTTGAATGATCGTCAAAGATGGGAACAGTGGAATAAAATTAAATCTGGTAAAAGTAAAATTGTTATCGGGGCACGCAGTGCGATTTTCGCGCCACTTGATAATCTGGGTATCATCATTGTTGATGAGGAGCATGAAACGACCTATAAACAGGAGAATACTCCACGTTATAATGGGCGAGACCTTTCGATCCTGCGAGCTAAAATGAATAATGCTGTTGTTATCTTAGGCAGTGCAACACCCTCTCTGGAAAGTTGGAATAATGTAAAAACCGGTAAATTCACACAACTATTGTTATCACAACGTCCACTCTCTTATGAACTTCCTACGGTTAAAATTGTTGATATGAAGCAGGAGAAGGATCCAAAATTACTTCTTTCAGAAAATTTGAAGCAGAAAATTGAAGAGAAGCTTGAGTATAAACAGCAAATTATTTTGCTGCAAAACAGAAGAGGTCATTCATCTTTTATACAATGTATCTCCTGTGGAAAACTATTTGAATGTCCCAATTGCGATATTTCTTTGAAATATCATAGCAGTTCACAGGAACTTATCTGCCATTATTGCGGTAGTAAAACTCACATGCCAAGAAAGTGCCCAGAATGCGGAAGCTATATGTTTTCATTTGGGGCATCAGGAACACAAGATATCGAGAAGCAGTTGAAGATATTATTTCCCAATGCCAGGATCTTAAGAATGGATTCTGATAGTGCTGGAAAAAAAGATAGCTATGACTCTATGTTCACAAGAATGCGGGAGGGATCTGTTGATATCTTATTAGGAACGCAGATGATCGCCAAGGGTTTAGATTTTGAAAATGTGACTTTAGTCGGTGTTATCTCAGCTGATATTGGGCTAAATGTTCCGGATTTTAGAGCTGCTGAAAGAACTTTTCAACTTCTCACACAGGTGGCAGGTAGATCGGGTAGAGGTGAAAAGCCGGGTGAAGTAATAATTCAAACCTACAATCCAGAACACTATTCCATTACAACTGCTCTTAAACAGGATTTTGTGAGTTTTGCCAAAATGGAGCTGGACATGCGCCAACACTTAAAATATCCACCTGAATTTAAATTGGCACGATTTGTATTTTCCCATAAAAATGAAAAATATTTAAAGGATCAAATAAATAAAAATACTAAAATTATTAACGAATTAAAGGTTATCTTTAAACCAGAACAACTGAGTATTTTAGGACCAATAGAAACACCAATTGCCCGAATGCAGAATAATTATCGCTTTCATCTCATTCTCAAAGCTGATAGTGTGAACACTATCTCTTCAGCGGTAAATTATGTAAAAAAAAATATAAAGATTGGCAGCACAATAAAACAATTGATAGATATAGACCCGTACAGTTTGATGTGATTCGCATCTTTTTACTAACTCAATGTCAGATACATTTTCTATTCCAACTAAGATGAGTTAGATAAAGGCAGATGGGTAATAATAAATTGACTTAATGAGGTTACCAAAAAAAAATGAGTCAAGTTCACTTAGCTGTTGCATTAACAAGCATCAGCTGGTTTGCTTGATGTTAATTAAAAGATAGAAAAATTGATATAAAATCTGGGGGAAGAATGGATTATTTGTTCACTGAAGATCAATTAGAAATAAGAGAAGTAGCTCGGAAGGTTGCCGAAGAGAAGATTAAACCGGTAAGAGCAAAATATGATGAAGGACACGAATTTCCTTGGGAGATCGTCGAAGTTTTTAAACAAACAGATCTTTTTGCAGTGCTAGTACCTGAAGAGTATGACGGCATCAGCGGTAAAGTGGAAGATGTTGCAATAATCACAGAAGAGTTTAGTCGGGTTTGTGGTGGAATTGGCCTGGCGCTGGGTGGCTCTGGATTGGGAATGTATCCAATTCTCATATCAGGTAGCGAAGAACAGAAGCAGAAATGGTTACCACTAATAGCAAATGGAGAAAAACTGGCAGCTTTTGCTTTAACAGAGGCTAATGCCGGATCAGATGCCGGTGGTATGGAAACTACAGCTGTTAGAGATGGTGATCATTATATTCTTAACGGAACAAAACAGTGGATTACAAATGGTGGAGAAGCTGATATTTACACAGTTTTTGTGCTTACCAATAAATCAAAGGGTGCACGTGGAGCATCTTGTATAATTGTAGAAAAAGGTACTGAAGGTTTTTCATTTGGAAAGCAGGAAGATAAAATGGGTATTCGAGGTTCAATGACAAGAGAACTGATCTTTGATGATTGTAGAGTACCAGTAGAAAACCTTGTGGGTCGTGAAGGAACAGGTTTTATGATTGCGATGAAAACGTTAGATAAATCACGCCCAATGGTAGCAGCACAGGCTGTAGGAATTGCTCAAGGAGCATATGAAGAAGCTGCAAAATATGCGAAACAGCGTATTCAGTTTGGGAAACCCATCTCAGCTTTTCAGGGTGTTCAATTCATGCTAGCTGATATGGCAACACAAATTGAAGCAGCCAGAGCGTTGGTTATTGCAACAGCCAGAATGATCGATTCAGGTGCAAAAAAATATACTAAAGAATCAGCAATGTGCAAAGTTTTCGCCTCAGATATGGCAATGAAAGTAACTACGGATGCAGTTCAGATCTTAGGTGGCTATGGTTATATGAAAGAATATCCGGTAGAAAAAATGATGCGCGATGCTAAAATAACTCAGATCTATGAAGGAACAAATCAAGTTCAGCGTAGTGTGATAGCCTCTAACCTTCTAAAGGAATTTTAAGCAGTAATTAGAGTATGAAATTACTAGTTCATATTTGTTGTGCGCCGTGTTTCGCGGCGCCTTATTTTCATTTGAAAGACGAAGGCCATGAAATACATGGATTCTGGTATAATCATAATATACATCCCTTTACAGAATATAAAAAGCGCTTGGGATCTTTACAGGAATTTGCGGAAAAAGAAAAATTTCCTTTAATCGTAAAAGATGAATATGAACTGGATAAATTCTTAAGAAAAGCAGCTTTCAGAGAACAAGAGCGGTGCAGGAGTTGTTATTATGAGCGCTTGAAATTTGCTGCTATAATTGCTAAAAGAGGTAATTTTGATGCTTTTACTACAACCCTGCTCTATAGTAAATTCCAAAAGCATGAGCTCATAAAAGAAATTGGTGAATCACTTGCTAAAGAATACGGGATTAAATTTTATTACCGTGATTTTAGAGAATATTGGAAAGAAGGTATAAATATCTCCAAAGAAAAAGAGATGTACCGACAGCAATATTGCGGTTGCATTTATAGTGAGCGTGATAGATATTATAAGTGATGAGTTTTGAGTGTTGAATTGTAAGTTATCGTCATCCTGAGCTCGTGTCATCCAGAGCGAAGAGGGAAGAGTCTACAGCACTCCAGATTCTTCGAGGGGAAAGCAGGGAGAGTCTCTCAGAAAGACGGAGTGTCAATATGAGGTTTAATTTATCGTCATTCTGACGTCCCTTTTACGTTGCTCTTTTAAGGAAGAATAGACAAAGTATCTCATAAAATTCCTGTCTCTTCGTTAA